>JAEEII010000121.1 GCA_016281295.1 Bacteroidales bacterium | reverse complement strand
GTGTTCTTCTCCCAAGGTAATCTGCAGTACCAAGCTTCCACCCAAACCTGGAGGTTTGCGGAGAACCAGTGGGATTATGTGGGCAGTGACAACAGCAACATTTCCCAAACCTATGCTGGCTGGATTGACTTCTTCGGCTGGGGTACCAGCGGCTACAACCACGGTGCCACTTGCTACCAGCCATGGAGTACTAGCACCAACTTCAGCGACTATTACGCATACGGCAACTCCGGCTACAACCTGTTTGACCAGACCGGCCAGGCCGACTGGGGCTACAACGCCATCATCAACGGAGGCAACAGTGAGAACAGCGGCTGGCGTACGCTGACGAAAGAGGAGTGGGGTTACCTGTTCAACACCCGTTCCACTAGCTCGGGCATCCGTTACGCTAAGGCCAATGTAAACAATATTAATGGTGTGATTCTGCTTCCTGACGACTGGCAGACCTCTTATTATTCGTTGAACAACACGAACGGTGGCAATTACACCAGCAACACCATCACCGTCGCCCAATGGGTTACTTTGGAGCAGCACGGCGCGGTCTTCCTTCCCGCCGCGGGCTACCGGGGCGGGACTTCGGTCTACAGTGTCGGTTCCATCGGCTACTACTGGTCGGCCTCGTTCAACGATAGCGACTACGCGTACGACGTGTACTTCGGCGACGGAGACCTCAATGCGAGCAACATCAGCCACCACGGCTTTGGGCATTCTGTACGCTTGGTATGCCTTGTGGAGAATTATTCCATCCACGCCACCCCCAGCCCGTCGGAGGGCGGCGCGGTGAGCGGTGCCGGCGCCTACGCAGAGGGCGCCGAATGCACGCTCACGGCGACGGCCTCGGCGGGTTACACCTTCGCCTACTGGACGCAGAACGGCAGGGTGGTGTCGGCAGATGCTTCCTATACGTTCACCGTGGGAGGCAACAGGGACCTTGTGGCCGTCTTCGCCCCGAACGTCTCGACGGGCAACCTGCACGGGCAGTTCACGGTGGGTGAGAACGCTATGGTGTGCTTCTCCCAGGGCAACCTTCAGTACAAAGCCTCATCAAACACCTGGCGTTTCGCCGAGAACCAGTGGGACTATGTGGGCGCTGACAACAAAAACATTTCCTCAGACTACAACGGTTTGACCGACCTCTTCGGCTGGGGCACGAGCGGATACAACCACGGTGCCACCTGCTACCAGCCATGGTCAACTAGTACTTCTTATAGTTCCTATTACGCATACGGCAACTCCGGCTACAACCTGTTTGACCAGACCGGCCAGGCCGACTGGGGCTACAACGCCATCAGCAATGGTGGCAATGAGGAGAACAGCGGCTGGCACACGCTGACGAGAGAGGAGTGGGATTACCTGTTCAACACCCGCTCCACCAGCTCGGGCAGACGCTACGCCAAGGCCAAGGTGAACGGTGTCAACGGCGTGATCCTGCTTCCTGACGACTGGCAGACTTCATATTATTCGCTGAACAGCACTAACTCTTCTAGCGCTTATTTCTCTAACAACACCATCACCGCTGACCAGTGGGCAACCCTGGAGCAACACGGGGCTGTCTTCCTTCCCGCCGCTGGTGACCGCGATGGGACTTCGGTTTACAATGTGGGCAGCGATGGCTACTACTGGTCGGCCTCGTGCAGCGATTACAGCAACGCGTACTACGTGGACTTCGGCGATGGAGGCCTCGGTGCGAGCAACTTCGACTACCGTTATTATGGGCAGTCAGTGCGTCTTGTGCGCGCCGTGGAGAATTATTCCTTTGGCATCAACGCCAGCCCCAGCCCCGCGGAGGGCGGCGCGGTGAGCGGTGCCGGCGCCTATCAGGCGGGCGCCGAATGCACGCTCACGGCGACGGCCTCGGCGGGCTATGCCTTCGTCAACTGGACAGAAAACGGCGAGGTGGTCTCCACGAATCCTACTTATCTCTTCGAAGTGACAAGGAACAGAAGGCTTGTGGCGAACTTCAGTCCTCTCCATTGGTCTCCTGAGAGCTCTGCCTACGAGGACTTCATGGCCGTGATTGGCGTGGTGCAAATCGACGGCGTGGAACAGAACTCTACGGCCCTTGAGCTGGGTGCCTTCTGCGGCGACGAGTGCCGGGGCACTACCATGGCTGCCTACTTCCCGCCGACACAACGCTATCTCTACCAACTGCCAGTATTCGGCAACAACGGCGATATCATCACCTTCAAGCTCTATGACCATGCGCAACAGCAAGAACTTGACTTGTCGTCAGAAACACAACTTACCATCAATGATAGTGGCTATGGCTCCCTTGCCAATCCGCAGGTGATCAACTTCATCTCTCCTGTAACCATCGCCACGTCAGTCTATCCTTTGAACGCGGGAACCGTAAGTGGAGCCGGATTGTATTTCCCGGGAACCACCGCTACCCTCACCGCCACAGCAAATGAAGGCTATGCCTTTAATAGCTGGAAAAATCTGTTCGACTTTGAAACAGGCTTGCAAGGCTGGACCACGATTGATGCCGATGGTGATGGTTATAACTGGATGATGATTAGTGAGGTGTACCCCGGCGATGGTGGACACAATTCCAGCGAAGGTGTGCTTTCACAAAGCTATTCTTCTGGTGCTTTGACTCCTGACAACTATCTTGTCTCTCCGCAGATTGAACTTGGTGGTCAAATTTCTTTCTGGGCTTCTGCTCATAGCTCGTCATGGGCTGCAGATCACTTTGGCGTTGCTGTCTCTACCTCAGGAAACACCAATCCTGCTGATTTCACCATGCTCAAAGAATGGACGATGACAGCGAAGGATGCTGAACCATACCGGGTACCTCGTGAGAAGAATAACAGACAGGGTAATTGGTATCAATACATTGTTGACCTGAGTGCTTTCGCAGGACAGACGGGTTATGTTGCCATTCGCCACTTTAACTGTACTGAACAATGGGCAATTTTGATTGACGAAATTGATTTAGGCACAGTGGTCTCTACCGATGAAGCATACACCTTCATCGTTGAGGGTGCCAGACACCTGACCGCTGTCTTCGACCGTGTACAGACTACCGCTCTGGGCAATGGCTGGAACTGGTATTCCACCTATATCGAACAAGACGGCATCAACGGCCTCGAACAACTGGAGGCGTCACTCGGCAGCAACGGTCTCCTCATCAAGTCGCGCTCCGGCCTCATGGTGGAGAACTACGACGGCTCCTACTGGTGGGGCGGCCTCACCGCCATCGACAACAGCCAGATGTACGAAATCAAGACCAGCCAAGCCTGCGAGGTGAGCATGCAAGGCCAGCAAGCGCAAGCCAGCCAGCATCCCGCCACCATCAAACCGGGCTGGAACTGGATCGGCTATCCCTGCGACACGGAGATGAGCCTCGAACAAGCCATGTCCTCACTGTCACCCAACGAGGACGACATGGTGAAGTCACACACGGGCTTCTCGAGCTACTTCCCCAACTGGGGATGGTATGGCCTGCTGGAGACCCTCGAGCCCGGACAAGGCTACAAGTACAACTCGAAAGGCAGCGCCAACCAGTCGCTGGTGTACCCGGCTCCGTCAAAGGATGCAGGACATACAACGAGAGCTGCCAACAAGACGCATTTCGAGAATCACGGCCTTGGCTGCCGCGACAACATGAGCGTCATGGCCACCGTGTCGCTCGACGGCATGGAGCTGAGTGGTGAGCGTTATGAATTAGCCGCCTTCGTCGGTGGTATGTGCCGCGGCAGCGTGAAGCTGATGTATGTGGAACCACTGCATGGTGATGTGGCCTTCCTCACCGTGTTGGGCGAGGCCAACGACGCGGTGACCTTCCGCCTGTATGACGAGGAAACGGGTCTGACCTACGAGGCGGAGGAAGGCGTTGCCTTCGAAGCGGATGCCGTGCTGGGCAACCAACACGAACGCTACCCCGTGAGGTTCAAGTCAACGGCATTGGCGGCAACACGTCCGCTGCTGTTCCCGAACCCGGTGGGCAGAGGCGAACGCGTCTTTGTGGAGAATGTCCAGGAAGGCGTGGTGATGGAGGTTGTCAACCAGCTTGGCGTGACCCTCAAAACCGTGAAACTTGCCGGTGTGAACACCGCCTGGGATTGCGACCTCGTGCCGGGGGTCTATACGGTAAGAATCCTTAAAGATCAACAGACTTTATCGGTGGAAAAACTCATTGTCAAATAAAAAGAAACGATACCCATGAAAAAACTAATGTTATCATTGCTCGTCCTGCTGTGCGGGACGGCATTTGCCCAGAACCATTGGACTCCCAACACGGATCCTTACGAGGATTATATGGCCATGATCGTCGTCGTCCAGCTGGATGGCGAGGAACAGGCCTCCACCACCTTGGAGATTGGCGCCTTTTGCGCTGACGAATGCCGTGGCAGCGCCTTCGCGGCGTATTTCCCGCCCACCGACCGCTATCTTTATCAGCTTCCTGTGTATGGCAACACGGGTGATGTGATTACCTTCAAGCTCTATGACCATGGTCAGGAGCTGGAACTGGAAGGCCTTGAAGTGGCTGAGGCAGTTCTCACGGAGGAAGGCTATGGCAGTCTCGGGAACCCCTATATCATGAGTTTTACCACCGTCATTCCCCCAACTGGGGTGCCTATCGAGCTCACCCCAGGCTGGAACTGGATCAGCTACCTGCTGGAGAACCCGATGCCGCTGGTGGATGCTCTGGCAGGCTTGGTTCCTGAAGAAGGCGACATGATCAAGAGCCAGAGCGGCAACAGCACCTTCGTGAATGGCCAGTGGAACGGCACCCTGACCACGCTCATGCCAGGTCGCGGACTGATTTACATGAATAACTCGAACCAGACGAAGGTGTTCTATTATCCCAAGGAAAACCACTAATAATTTACATGTCAGAATTGTCATGCGTCGTAGGGCTGTCACTCGGTGGCGGCCCTATGTCTTTTTTTCGTGCTTTTCGATGTTTTAATTAATTAATACTCAGCGGAATCTGTCATTTTTTTTGGCTCTTTCCGCTGAGTATGGGCGTGTTTAAATTGTTGAATTCTTTTCAATCGCTTAATAGTTCGATGTAATAGATAATACGAATATTTGAATTTTATTTCAAAATATGTATATTAATGTCGGCAATATATACGAATCCTTTGATCGAATCCTCTTGGAGGGAGTATGAGGCACTCACAAATGGAGCTTGGGTAAAGCAATGGTTTTTTGATGAAACTGGAGGTTTTGTGGTGGCGCATCGCTTAAAAGCGGCTGATGATATGAGGCGTTCAGGTATCGTGGCGGAGGTGGAGGGTTGTTTGAGTTTAGCTGAGATGGGCAAGCGTGTGTTGAGACTTCCGGAGAACATTCCTTATTTGATTGATGAGGTCGTTATTGACGGCATGCCTTATCGTGAGTTGTTGAAGTTCAAGGTTGGTGAAACTAAGCCGAGAGGATACCCGGATGTTTACTTTGACGGGATGACTTGGGATTTCAAAGAAACTGAGACCGAAAATATTGATACCATTAGACAGCTGATCAAAGATGGAAGGAAAGCGAATAATGTTATCTTTGTTGGAGCTGGTGATGAAGAAATAAAGGCGATAGGAATTGCTATGGAGAGAGAGTTTGGAAGAAAGCTAAAAGATGGCAGTTGGATGGAGCTGCCCAATTTGTATTGTCTAAAACAACTTAGCTTATTCAGTTTTTGGAAGAAACAAAAATAGGCAGATGTAGCTCTGCCTGGGCTGGGGCAGGAAAAGCCATTTTCAATGGCTCGACCTACGCTGCAAAGATACATCAAATTTTTAATAATGCAACAAAAAAGCGAAAAAAAATTTGATAAGTTTCATGCCGTCTTTCTCAACATTACCTCGCAACGGTTGATGATCTCGTTGGCGAGGCGAAGTCCTGCTTTGCAAACATCTTTGTCAGGATTTCCATCGTATCCTAGGGTGACATGCATCGTTTCGTATGCGGCATTGAACAACGCAAGCAGTTTCTTGTCGCGTTTTCCTATGCTGTTTTTGTAATCATTTACATCTGGATGTAATCGTGTTCCGTTTTTGACATGGAAAATAGCATCCACGATAAGCAGTTCCCCGTTCCATAGGGTGTTTCCCGCCATGCGCACATATTTGCGGTCGCGGTAGAGTTGGGTCTCGAAATCGAGCTGACCATGGTTTCTTAATAAGTCTTCTGCGTTCTTAACGTAGCGGCGGGCTTCACTGACTGGATCCGCTACGGGTTCAAGGATGAAATCTTTCATTTTACTTGTGTTTTAGTTTATTAATGTTATATGTATTAATGTTATATGTATTAATGATACTGCAAAAATAATAATAAAAATTCGTTTATAAAAAGGATATTATAAAATATTAATATGTATTTTTGCGATTTATTTCTAAACAATACTTTGAATGGAATCGGCATTTGGGAATTCTCTGATTGAAGCAACTTGGAAAGATATGGAGCTTTGTCACAAAGGGAATGGGAAAAACAATGGTTTTGTAGGAGTACTGGTGGTTATGTGGTGGCGCATGTGTTGAAAGACAAAGATAACATGAGTGTTTCTGGCATTGAAGCAGAGTATTGTGCTTGTTTGAGATTAGCTGATTTAGGCAAACATGTTTATCGATTGCCTGAGAACGTGTTTTCCAAAATTGATGAAATCGTTATATCTGGGAAGAGGTATCGTGATTTGTTAAAATTCAAGATGGGATGTGCTGAACCAAGAGGTTATCCAGATATTTATTTTGATGGCCAAACTTGGGACATTAAAAAATCTGAGTATCAAAAGGTCGCCTCCATAAGAAAGCTTTTTTTAGATGGAAGAAAAGCAGAGAATGTGATTTTTGTTGTTGAAAACAGAAGTCATCATGAAATGATAAAGGAAGCGATTACAAGAGAGGTTGGGAGCAGGTTAAAAAAAGAAACCTGGAAAGAATTGCCCAATGTGTATTATCTTTGGAGTAGTGAATTGTTTTGTTTGTGGGATAAAAAAGAAGGATGACCGCAAAGGAGCCATCCTTCTTTTATTTGGCGCGGGACAAACCCTTTGTGAGTTCTACCTACGTTGCAAAGATACATCAAATTATTAATAATGCAACAAAAAAGCGAAAAAAAATCTTATTGTGGTGAAAAAAGCACTTCATCTGCTGTTTCCTTAACCCAACTTCAATCTTCCTAAGTCGTAACCCTGCTGTTTTTATCGGCTTACCTTTTTTTCGTGCTTTTCGTGCTTTTCGATGTTTTAATTAATTAAGACTCAGCGGAATCTGTATTTTTTTTTGCTCTTTCCGCTGAGTATGGGCGTGTTTTATTCCAAAAAATCTGTGAGTTTCACGCCGCCTTTCTCAACATTACCTCGCAACGGTTGATGATTTCGTTGGCGTGACGGATGCCGACATTGCAGATGTTCCTTTCTCGATTTCCATCATACCCTAAGATGATGTGTAATGTTTCGTATGCAGTGTTGACCAAGTCGAGTAGTTTGCGATCATGTTTTCCGATTACCTCCCTGTAATCTTTGATATCGGGATGAAAACGTTTTTCGGTTCTCACATGGAACACTGCATCCAGAATGAGTAGTACCCCGTTCCATAGGGTGTTTCCCGCCATCTGCACATATTTGCGGTCGCGGTAAAGCTGGGTTTCGTGATCGAGCTGGCCGTGCTCTTTTAACAATTGTTGGGCGTTTTCAACATATCGGTGGGCTTCGGCCACGGGATCCACCATGGGTTCAATAATAAAATCTCTTATTATGAATGTGTTTTAGTTTATTAATGTTATGTGTATTAAGATTGCAAAAAATAATACAGAATTTATTTTTCATATTACAAAATAGTGATTGGGAGTCGAGAATCCGAAAGCTTTTATATTTTTAAGTTGGTCTAAATATTATTGAATTATTTTCAATATAATAATGTTTTTGAAGTAATTAATTATTCGTATTTTTGCGATTTGTTTCTAAATGTTTATATGAATAGAGGTGATATAAGTCATTCGTGTTCCTTAGGTGTAAAAGTTCTATTGACGGGTCGGTGGAGTAGGAGAAGAATGGAACGACATGCTCGTGAGGCGGATGAACTTGAGTCGAAGGGTTACATTGTAGAACGAGACAAGCAT
>JAEEII010000120.1 GCA_016281295.1 Bacteroidales bacterium | reverse complement strand
GAATCCGTGGTCGCCTCCAGCAGCGTCACCCCGATGGTCAGCGTGTCGTTGAGCGGGAAGTTCTTGATATAGCTTGCCCGCACGCCCTCCACCTTGTGGTACCGCTTATACACCTCGCTACACTGCCAGTAGGGCACCACATACCGCATATAACGGTACACTAACGCCCCTCCCACCAAGAGGAAACAGACGAGGATTGTCAATAATATGCGAGTTCTTTTTTTCATATCACTACATTAAGCATGTTCGCAAATATTGATTATGGCCTCCTCACAATGCGTGTGGTCGGCATGGAGATTCATGGCACAAGCATCTGGCAGCGGCAGAACCACCAGCAACAGCGACGCGACAGCCGACAACGCCACCGCACCCACACTGCCCCACTCCGCTACACGCCGATGCCCGGACGGCAGCGCGGGCAGCACCACGGGCGGCATCTGACTGGCGCGGGCACACAACTCCTCCAGATGGGCATCGCTAAAGCCCGGCGTCTGGCCTATCCTTCGGTCCAAGGCCTCCCACTCTTTCTGAAGCAGGTCGTATTGTGTTGTTCTTTTCATAATGTTTATTGTTTAATGTTTAATGTTTATTGTTTAATGTTTATTGTTTAAAGTTTATAGTTTAATGTTTAAAGTTGTTTTAATGTTTAAAGTTTATAGTTTAAAGATTAACACATTAACACATTCAAGCATTCACACATTCAAGCATTCACACATTCACGCATTCACACATTCAACCATCCTCCCAGTCATATCTGTCCTCGACGGTGATATTGAGCTTGCACAGTTTCTTCTTTATTCTGGCGATGAGGCGTTGCGTTTCGAGATAATCCCTGCCTTCCTGAAGGGCTATCTGCTTGATTGGGACTTTGTCGAGATACATCAGGATAATCCTTCTCTCGTCCTCGTCAAGCTCTTCGACAAGGCGGTACAGCCTGCTAATCTCCGGTGTCTGCCCCCCGCCGTCGGCAACCGCCGTCAGGTCGGCACCGTATACCATCCTGCGCTGGTAGGTATGCTCGTCGCGGACAAGGTCGCGAGCCCGTCGGTAAAGGATGACGAATACCCATGCGTGCTCGTCGCGGATGACTGTCTTCGCCGGCAATTCACGATACACCTGCCACAGGTAGGTGGTGAGGTCGCACACCAGCTCGTTGTAGCTGTAGCTATCCAGCACATAGTATATCGCACCCACCTTCCTGATGGTGCCTTCATGCTTGCGTACCAGCGCGGCAATCCTTTTGTTATTTTCCTCGTCAGAAATCATCCGTTTAAGTCAGCATTTCTCTCTCCTTTTTGCTATAAAGACGCAAAAGAGGGGCAAAAATATCACTTCGAAATCGTTTTTAACTTTATTTAACATGATTATGATTTTATTATCTTAAAAATCAGTATTTTAGTAATGCTTAAAGTTTGATGTTTAACGTTTGATGATGTTTCGAATTTAATAATCAACACTTTAACCCAAATCGGTCATTAGGCCGACTTTTATATCCTTTTTCGCTTTTTCAGGTCTCTTTATGCCATATCAGCATTTCTTTCGGCATCTTGTCCACATCCCTGTCTCGCCGTAGCCCGCTACGCCTTAACTTCGTTGACGTTGCTTTGGCTCGGCATAGAAAACGAGCTTTCTCTGCTCTCGCTTTACGCAACGTTCGACAGCGATGTGGCCAATCTGCTCGAAACAAATACTAATCTGGCATAAACCCTAATGACCGATTTGGGTTTAACCAAACTCATTGTTACACCTTATTTTTTAGCCGTCACTTTAAATTCACCCAGTTGACGGCCTCACCCAACATAATCCGCCTGCAAAAGTACAAAAAATAATTGAATCCGTTACCGATTTTTACCGAAACTTTTGTGACCCGTGACCTGTGACACGGATGCGCTCGTGTCACTGGTCACTAATCACTGGTTACATTTTCTTACCGATTGGGGGTCCGTTTGCCGTTCGTTGAACGGCAAACGAACGGTTAACGAACGGATAAGTGACGGAAAAAGCGTGTGAATTAAAATTATTTCGTATCTTTGCACTTTAAAATCTGGAACGGCCGGGTGGAGCTGAACCGTTAAAACCTTTTGAACTTTAAAACATTTTAGATTCACTAAAATCAGCAATGGTAGGACTGGTATTACGCACAACAGGCAGCTGGTATAAGGTGCTGCAGCGGGAGACGGGCAAGGTGACGGACTGCCGCCTGCGGGGTAACTATCGCCTGCGAGGTAACAAACAAACCAACCCCGTAGCTGTGGGCGACGAGGTGGAGTATGTCTTGCAGGAGGATGGCACGGGCGTTATTAATGAGGTGCGTGACCGCCATAACTATATTGTGCGCAAGGCCACTAAGCTGAGCAAACAGACGCATGTGATAGCTTCTAATATTGACCGTCTGTGCGTGGTGGCGACGCTGGGGTTTCCGAGGACTTCGACGGGTTTTATCGACCGATTGTTGGTGACGGCGGAGGCATATCATGTGCCTGCCTGTGTGGTGATGAACAAGGTGGATTTGTACGGCGAGCCGGAAGATGGGCTGTGGGAGCTGCACGACGAGTTGCGGAAGATGTACGAGGAGGCGGGCTACGATGTGTTTGCGGTGAGCGCGCTACGTGGCGACGGACTGGAGGAGCTGCGACGGGCGATAGTGGGGCAGACGGTGCTGTTCACGGGGCATTCGGGCGTGGGCAAGTCGGCACTGCTGAATGCGCTGGTGCCGGGGCTTGACCTGCGTGTGGGCGAGGTGAGCGAGTGGAGCATGAAGGGCAAGCACACCACTACGTTTGCGGAGATATTCCCCATCGAGCTAGAAGGAGGCGGGACGACCTACCTGATTGACACGCCAGGCATCAAGGAGTTTGGCATGGTGGACTTTAAACCCGAGGAGTTGTCGCATTTCTTCCCCGAGATGCGGCGGGTGTTGCACGACTGCTATTTCGCCAATTGCACCCACAGGCACGAGCCCCGCTGCGCGGTGAAGGAGGCTGTGGACGCAGGCCTCATCAGTGCAGAACGCTACAACAACTACCTAGGCATCTACGACCAAATAGAGAACGGCAACGAGAGCTGGTGAAGAATGTGTTAATTCGTGAATGTGTTAATTCGTTAGTCGCTGGCGCATCAAAGATTGACGCATTCACACATTACCGCATTAACGAATTCCCTAGGGTCTCACCCAAGTGATAGTGACATCCGGCCACATTAGAGGTTCGAGTCTTGCCTGTGTTGCTTCCGTGCAAATGATAGTGCAGGCTCCAGAGACTACGGCAAACCACTTTCCATTGATACCGGCAAACACACTATTTAGACTAGTCTGACTCACCTCAAAGTTGGAAAGGTCGAGGTGTGTCATGTTGATGCACTCAAAAAACATAGTATACATGTTGGTGACTTTTGAGGTGTTGAAACTAGATAGGTTGAGGCTGGTCAGACTGTGACAATAGGCAAACATGCCCGAAGGTGGTGTAGGATAGTGGCCTTCACCATGATAGCCAGAATGGTGTTCCGTAAAGGGATAACCCATGGTAACGACATTGGATGTGTTGAAGTTGGAGAGGTCGAGGCTGGTGAGACTACTGCAACCGAGAAACATGGCATCCATGTATTCTACATTGGAGGTGTTGAAACTGGAGACGTTCAGGCTTGTCAGCTTACTACAGTTCTCAAACAGTCCACGCATGTCGGTCACTTGGGAGGTGTTGAAGACGGAGAGGTCGAGACTTGAGAGATTGCTACAACCGGCAAACATGCCGAATCTTACCCGAATTGAAGGAACACCGCTATAGGCTGTGTCCACAACTCTGGTCATAGAAACAACATTGGAGGTATTGAAGCCGTCACCGAAATCAATGGAGGTCAGCTTCGAACGTTTATAGAACATCTTATCACAACGGGGATTGGCGTAGATGGTACTGGCCGAGGTGATAACATGCCACACGGTACCGTCATAACGGCCATAAATAGGAACTGAAGATCTTGGCGTGGAGAGGATATGGGTTCCCTTGTAATCGTTGTTGTATTCAAACACCACAGATGTGGCTAACTCAGGGATAAATTGATTGAAAGTCGCACCATCCACCAACTCAGGATAGTCCAATTTTTCTTTCTGACAACCTGTTGCCAATAAGACCAATGTGGTTAAAATCAGAGGGCTAATTAAGTAATGGTTTTTCATAATAGAGCATATATATTATTGAATGTGTTATTGCTTGATTGTCTGAATTTTGACGTTGTTTAAATGTTTTATTGTCTACACATTCACACATTAACACATTCATTTAGGGTCTCACCCAAGTGAACGTCACCTCGTCGACAGGAATATCCGTATAGTAGTAGAAGACATCAACATCATCTTCAGTTTGAGCTATATATTGGAAATATTCTAAAAGGCTATTCTGTACTGACTCTGTGCAAACGATGGTACAGGCTCTAGAAGTTGTAGACAGGCCACTACACATATCTTGTTTTTTATACCTATCCACCAAGGTCATATCGAAGTTGGAGAGGTCGAGGAAAGTCACTTGTTTGCAATTACAAAACATCTTACACATATTAGTCACCTTCGAAGTGTTGAAACTGGATAGGTTGAGGCTTGTCAAACCACTGCAATTCATAAACATACCACCATCCCAATCGTAGCCACTATGTTGAAGTTGCCCCCAAGAACCGCTGTTGGAGAATACTCTAACATAATAGCCCATGGAAACGACATTGGAGGTGTTGAAATTGGAGAGGTCAAGGCTCGTCAAACTACTACAGCCTTTAAACATGGCATCCATGTGTTGTACATTTGAAGTGTTGAAGCTAGAGATATTCAGGCTCCTCAAATTCTTACACCCAGCAAACAATCCACGCATGTCGGTCACCTTGGAGGTGTTGAAACTGGAAAGGTCAAGACTTGTGAGACTGCTACAACCGGCGAACATACCCAATAGTATATATTTATTGTACTCAGGAATTGAATGTCCATCTGGGGCATTTTGGTAGAAAACCGAATCTACAGCTCTGGACATAGAGACGACATTTGAGGTGTTGAAGCTGGAGACATCAAGGCTCGTCAGACCACTACAGCCATAGAACATGGCATCCATGCGCTGTACATTGGAGGTATTGAAACTAGAAACATTAAGACTTGTCAGTTTATTACACCCTCGAAACAATTCATGCATGTCGGTCACATTGGAGGTGTTGAAACCGCTACCGAATTCAATTGATGTCAGCTTCGAACGATTGTAGAACATCTTAGCACAACGGGGATTGGCATGGATGGTGCTGGCGGTGGTGGTGACATGCCACACGGTGCTGTCTAAATAGCCATAAATGGGGGTGGGCGAGGTTGGCGTGGAGAGCAGTATCCTATCTCCGGTGGCAAACTCGTTGTATTCAAACACCACAGATGTGGTAGTCGCAGGAATGAATTTATTAAAGGTTTCACCGTCCACCAATTCGGCATAGTCGAATCCATGTTCTTTCTGGCAACCTGTTGCCAATAAGGCCAACGTGGTTAAAAT
>JAEEII010000119.1 GCA_016281295.1 Bacteroidales bacterium | reverse complement strand
GGATGATTTTTCTGTTGAGCGAACGACGATAGCGGGCTATCGGAGCGAGCGAAACAAAAAATCAGACCAAAAAGACCCTCAAAGAAGCCGAAAAAGAAAAAAAATAAAACTTTAAACAAAAAATCAAAACAGCTTCTTAATTGCTAAACCGATCAAACCATGCGACAATTGGAAGTTTATTATAACAACGTGAAAGCAGGACTGCTGACTGAGCTGATGCCCGGCAGTGGCTATCGCTTTGATTATGCGCCAGGGTATCTGTTGGGCAATGATCCACACATATCCATGACGTTGCCCAAGACCAGTGCTTCATACCATGACGAGCGGCTCTTCCCATTCTTTGCAAACCTTTTGCCCGAGGGGGCGCTGCGCCGGGTGGTATGCCGCGAGCGTCATATCGACGAAAACGACTTGTTCGGCATCCTTTGCGCCATGGCTGATGCCGACAGTATCGGAGCGATTCATTTCAAAACGGTAAACGATGAAAGATAACAACCCGTTATTTGACAGCCGTCGGGTGTCGTTGGCACTCGATTTCAATTTGGATGAGCGGCATCAAACGAAAGAGATGACTCAAGCCATGCAGCGCATCTCCGTGTCGGGAGTGCAGGAGAAGTTCCCTGCCGTGGTGGACCATGGCAAGATCCGTTTGGCTGGGGAAGGGGAGCGGTCAACCCATATCCTGAAGCCTGCTCCTTGGGATGCCACGTTGCTTGAGCGCAATCAGCTCCCTATTAACGAGTATCTCACCATGCGGATTGCCTCGCAGGTGTATGGCATCCCTGTGGCTGCCCACGGCCTTTGCACTACGCCCAATGGGCACATGGTTTACATCACCCGGCGCTTCGACATCGGTCCTGACGGCGTAAAGTGTCCGATGGAGGATATGGCCACTTTGATAGGGAAGAGCGAGGCGTTGGGCGGAACAGCATTCAAATATAATGGTTCCTATATGGACATCGCCCAATGCATACGACGCTTTATACCGGCTTGGATGCCTGAGATGGAACGCTTTTTCGAGTTGGTGGTCTTCAACTATATCTATGCCAACGGCGATGCCCATCTAAAGAACTTCTCCGTGATGCTTAAGGAGGACGACTATCGCCTGACTCCAGCCTACGACCTTTTGAACACGGCGCTTCATGTGCGCGACGAGGACTTTGCCTTGGACGGGGGGCTGGCACCCAATATGCCCCGTAGCTATCCTTACAACCTCACAGGTCATCCTTGCAGGAAGGATTTTGAGTGGTTTGGCAAAGAAATCGGCCTCGTCGAAGTACGTATGAACCGTATGTTGGACAAGTATATGTCGTTACCTGAACGAGCCCGACTTCTTGTGAAACAAAGTGCTCTCACTCAGAAAACCCAGCGCAGCTATTTGCGTATTGTAACAGAGAGGATCAGTCGGTTTGTCAGATGAATTGATTCGAATTCTTCCATTTCCCGGATTTTTAAGCGACACACTCTTTTCAAATCTTTTCCAATCTGGAGACCTACAGCGGTTGGATCGACCTGTTTGGATGTGCCACGAGCGGCTACGACCACGGTTCGGTTGGTGCGGGAGGTGGAATGAGATTACATTTGTTAACAAAGGTAAACAAGTTTCAGGTTGCAAAAACAATTTTATGCCGACCTCCAAAAAAATTCGCTTAATTCGCTTAATTCGCCGACCCCCAAAAAAAATCGCAGAAAACCAAAATTAGCCGACCTTTACCGCGGTAGCCACCGTCTTCCCTAATTCGTAGAGCTTATCCCAGTCTTCCTCGCGGATGGGCGCGCCTTTCACCTCGACGCTCTCCGCCACGAGGTTCCATTTGCCGTCCTCGGCGCATTTGGTGAGGGTCTTCACGCCACCGCCACTCCAGCTCATGCCGCCGAACAAGCCGTAACACTTGTCCTTGGGCTTGAATTCGTTGATCTCGTGGGTGAGTAGCGTCATGTTAGGGAACATGCTGCCGTAATGGGCGCAGGCTCCTATGATCACGCCTTTGTATTTCCAGATATCGCTCATGATGAAGCTGACCTCGGTCTTGGCCACGTCATACACCTTCACCTCCTTGATGCCAGCCTCAGCCGCGCCACGGGCTACAATCTCAGCCATGCGGGCGGTGTTGCCGTGCATCGAGCCATAGACGATGACCACGCCTTCCTCGCTCTCTTGTTTGCTCCATTGCGTGTATTTGCCGAGTACCCAGGCGAGGTTGCTGCGCCACACCAAGCCATGTGACGGGGCAATCATCTTGATCTCCAGTCCGCCGAGTTTCTCGATGGCCTTCAAGGCCTGCATGGCCACCTTGCCCACGATGTTGGCATAGTAACGGCGCATGTCGTCCTCATAAAAGGCGAGGTTGACTTGGTCGTCGAAGATGCCACCGTTCAAGGCACCGAATCCGCCGAAAGCATCGTTGCTGAAGACGATCTTGCTGCTTTGTTCGTAGGTCACCATCGACTCAGGCCAGTGTACCATAGGCACCATGAAGAACTGCAAGGTGTGTTTGCCGAGGCTCAGCGTCTCGCCTTCGGCCACCACCTTCTTGTTGGCGATAGGGCCGTAGTAGGCCTCCAACGGAGCGAAGGTCTTGGT
>JAEEII010000011.1 GCA_016281295.1 Bacteroidales bacterium | reverse complement strand
TTTCGTTTGTCTCGCTCCGGGCAAGGATATGGTTTGCGAGGAGTATGTCCCGGATGTGAAGTTTAACCGGCCACCCGGGGTGCTTGCAATTTCCTATTTTCCGCCCGTTTTCGACTCGCTGGGCATCAATTACCTGAATCTGTCGGAATACTACATGCAAATCAGAGATACGGTCTCCTATCCCCTTTATTTGAAGTCGTCGTCACACTGGAGCAACCAGGCGGCGGCTTACGTGGCGGATACTTTGCTGCATTACATGGAAGACCTTAGCGGTTTAAACATCCATGACTTGCGTTACAGCAAACCTTATCTGGCCCCGACCCGCACGCCCGATGCCGACTTGGAGGATGTGCTGAACCTGCTGCGTCCCATTGAGAACAATGCCAATTATTATACCACGGTCACTTTGGATGACGACACCACCGCAGTCAAGCCGCGATGGTTGGTGGTGGGTGATTCATATTACTGGGAATTTGATTATAATCTCCCTATGAATCAGCTGTTTGACTCGCATCATTATTGGTATTACAACAATACGATTAGCAACGACCCCATTCACACCAATGTTCATCAAGTGGATATCGTGAACGAGTTGCTTTCGACCGATATCGTGATGTTGCTCTATTCTCCTTGTAATCTTTACGACTTAAACCGTCAGTTTTTGACCAAGGCGCTGTTTAACTTCTATTACGAGGATGCGGTAGTGAAAGCCAAGCTGGAAAAAGTGAAGCAGGATATCCGGAACACGCCGGATTGGTATGCTCGTATTGAGCAAAAAGCCGCCAACCAGGGTCAAACGGTGGAGGAGGCGTTGGAAAACAATGCGCAGTATCTGCTTTACAGCTCGCCAGGTTATTATTTCAATGAATTCAACGAGGCTCAACCTGCCTCCTGTCGCAATAGTCGGGTGGCCAAGGTGTGGTCAAACATTCAGGACCCGAAACGGTCGCAATTCCGTCGTGAGATGCTGAAAAACGAAGAATGGCTGAACTCCATCAAGAAGAAGGCGGAGACCTCTCATATCAGTATCGACGAGGCCATTGAGCGTGACTTGGATTGGATTTTCCGTCCGTCTATCTGACAAATCCCTTGGGCTCAATGTACATGCGGTAGGTGTAATCGGCATTGTCCCAAAGAGACTGTTCCAAAGTGATTCCTTTTTCCTCGGCTTGGCGGGTGACGCTTTCCAGCCATTCAGGTGAGGCTTTGATGCGCTGGATGTTGCTTTCGATGCTTTGGTTTCTGAAAGCCAGATACAAGCTGTCGGCATGGTCGTATTGCCAAGGCTGCTTGCCGAGGAATTCCTTGTCGTAAGGGCTTAAATACCGTTCAAAGAAACCGTAGGGCCAAAGGTGGTTGGTGGCTTCAGTGCATACCAGCAGGACAAACTCCTGGGATTCGATTTCTTTTTTATAGTCAATAGATTCCACGTTTTGGACTGGGGTTCGCACGGGATAGATGGTCTTGTTATAAAACCAAAAGCCGCCGTCGGAAAACAGGTTTTCTGGTAAGGCGACATTCCAGGCCCATCCGGTCCACCAATACGAGTCGGAGATAGCCAGCACCTTTGGCTTGTAGCCTTCCGTGAAGCTGAAATGGGGGTTGTCGATGGTGTTGTGGGGCAAGGGAAGCAGGAGGTTCATCATGCGGTAAAGGTCATCGTCCTGGTTCATCAACCCGTCTTGATCAAAACTGTCGATGTGGGCATGGGCCTGCACTTGGTGGGTCTTGCTTTCCATATAACGCACGAGGGAATCCATGGCCAATGAGGCGGCGTAAACCGTCCAATGGGCACTTAAATCGCAATAGAAAGGATGTTCTTCCTTGCCTTTTTGTTGGCAGAAGTAATGGTTGAAGTCAATAAACTCAACATCTTGTCTTTCAAATGATTTGATATATTCATTATAGTTGTTGGTCTCTTTGCTTTTTGCAAGATAACGTTCTGGAATGAGTTCGGGATAATACGAGGCTTTGCCCACGGCGAAAACGGGCAGCAGGGTGACGCCTTTCAGGCGGAGCAGCTCTTGAAGGAGCTTCAGCTGACGGGTGTTTTCCTCAATCTTCTCTTCGCCGAGATAGGTCTCTCCCGTATAACTGATGATATACGATTCCTCAAAGAACATCTTGCCATCATTACCCTTCACGGGTCCGAGGGCGGAGATTTTTCCGAAGGCGGAGTAAAGCAGCTGGTTGTTGAGCCGGATCATGGTTTTACGGAATCCGGATTGTTCCGTGCAATAGGTCATCAACGAATCCTGTGCGGTCTCGTTCACCAAAGTCTTGAAGTTGACCACAGGCTTGGGTGTCTCCACAAAAGCGCCGTCCAAGGGCTTCTCCTCCACGAAATGGAATATCGTCTGCATCATCGGTAGGAAGAGCAGCGCCAGCAGCACGAGGAACCATATTTTCTTGAACTTTTTCATCAGAACCTAAAGTAAATGAAGGGGTTGAAACTGCCTTTGAGGATAAACGATGTGGAAAGCACCAGCAAGATAATCATGATTAAGCCTACCCATACCACTTGTTTGTTGTTGTAAGCTTGGCGGTTGAAGAAGAAATCCAAAGCCTTGTCTCCCGCCTTGGTGAGACCGAAGAACGAGAAGAAAGCGGCGACGATAAGGGTGAAGACAAACTGTGGGGTAACAAAGGCAACTGTAGTGTTGCCATTAGCTCCAAACAAGTTGCCAATATAGTGGAATGCGTAACTCAAATCATCAGAACGGAACAGCACCCAGCCAATCATCACAATGATGAAAGTGGAGAGTTGAGAGATGAGCGTGGAGAGTTTACCTCTTGTCTCTAACCTCTTACCTTTAACCTTTAACAGTTTGTCCAAGCAGATGAAAAGTCCGTGATAGGCTCCCCAAGCCACGAAGGTCCAGGCGGCTCCGTGCCATAATCCTGAGAGGAAGAACACAATCCAAAGGTTGAGGTAGGTGCGCCGTGTGCCTTTGCGGTTGCCTCCCAGCGGGATATAGAGATAATCCATCATCCAGCGGCCTAAGGTGATATGCCAGCGTTTCCAAAACTCTGTAACGTTTCGGCTGATATAGGGATTGTTGAAGTTTTCGGGGAACTTGAAACCAATCATCCGCCCAATGCCGATGGCCATATCGCTGTAGCCTGAGAAGTCGAAGTAAATCTGGAAGGTGTAAGCCAACATGCCTAACCATGCTGTTGAGCAGCCGATTTCTGTGGTGGGTAAGGCAAACACTTGGTCAACATATTCTGCCAAGATATTGGCAATCAACATTTTCTTTGATAAACCGATGATGAATCGGTATAATCCGAGAATCTTGTTGTCGATGGTCTCGTTAGCCCTTCGGTCGGTGATTTGTTCGGCAATCTCATTGTAACGCACGATGGGACCCGCGATGAGTTGGGGAAACAGCATGATGAACAGGGCATAATCAAAGATGCTGTTCAAGGGGGCGGAGGTCTTTCGATAAACGTCCACGCTGTAGCTCATCTTCTGGAAAGTGAAAAACGAAATTCCAATGGGTAGCACGACTTTGGTCCAGTGGATTGGGGAGGCACCAAACGTCTCTAGCACCGCGTTGAAGTTGTCGATGAAGAAGTTAGCGTACTTGAAATAGGCCAACAACCCGATGTTGAGGATGATAGAGAATACCAGGAACAGCTTCCTGCGTTTTGCCTCTTGGCTCTTGTCGATTTGCCGCACCAAAAAGAAGTCGATGGTGATAGATGCCAGCAAAATCAGCAGGAATTTAGGGGATCCGAAGCCGTAGAACAGCAGGCTGGCCAATAAGGCGACCGCATTCTTGTAACGCCGGTCCACGAGGAAATATACCCCGAGAAAAATCGGAAGGAACCACAAGAGGAATATGCTGCTGCTGAATACCATACTTCGTTATTTCCGTGCAAAGGTACAATATTTAGGGATTGTTTTCAATGAATCATTGTTTAGGCAAGATTATTTTCCCGGAGTAGATGTCTTGATCCACCATGTAGGTGGCATTCCGTCGAATCCATTCTTCTAAGGGTACCCCTTTTTGGGCGGCTTCTTTTTCCAGGGCTTGGAGCCATTCGGGTTCATACGTAATCCTCTGTATCATTTCTTTGATAAGGATTTCGCGGTATTCAGCGGCACTGACAGTCTTGTCGCGCAAAGAAGGGATTCCTTGCAACACACGTTCCGTTTCGCGGTCGATGGCTTGCTCCAGGGTGATGTTTTCTTGGGTCGTGGTATTAGATACCGCAAGCAGCCATTGCGGGTCGCGTTTGATGTCGCGTCGCAACGCTCTTTTTTTCAGATAATGTTCATCGAGCAGCAAGGGGTTTCTTGCGATAGGTGTGCCTTCGCCGGCGATTTCCGGGAAACAAGCCTCTGGGTTTTTCCGCATTTGTTGCTCGACATACGTCTCCAGCTTGGTTAAATAGAGGGAGTCGGAAGCATTCCAGGCGATGCTGTTGCGGGTGGCCTCGTCATGAAACAAGCTGTCAATCAGTTGCTTTTTTCGTTGATTGAAACGCTCTTCACCAATACAGAGTTGGATGATGGCATCTTCGGCAAAGCCTTCGGTGGCGCGGTACATCTGGCTGGCACTCGAGAACCAGACGATGTAGTCGGCATCAAGAATCACGTCAAGGCGGTTGAGAAACGACACACTGTCAATCACCTGAATTGCGTCGCGATAGGACACACGGTTATAATACCAGAACTGGAAGTCGGAGAAGACCTGCTGGGGTGGGAGGTACGACATGGTTCGCAGC
>JAEEII010000118.1 GCA_016281295.1 Bacteroidales bacterium | reverse complement strand
ATCTGTACTCCAAGGTTGGTAATAAACATTGCCGTTGTTCCAGCCGCTTGTGCCCCAGCCGAACAAGTCAATCCAGCCGTTGTAATTCTGTGAGATATTGCTATTATCACTTTGTGGAACTGTTCCACCCGGATCCCCCCATGCCGGAGTTTGCGTTCCCACATAATCCCATTGGCTCTCCGCAAATCGCCATGTGTTGGTACTCGCCTTGTACTGCAAGTTACCTTGCGAGAAACGAACAGTGGTGTTCTCGCCCACTGAGAAGACACCGTTGAGGGTACCTTCGGTGGTTACTGGTTGATGATTGGTTTCAAACAACTCATCGATGTCAAACACAAACCCCCTATAATAGTTGTTGTCACCAATGTTTTCATCACCCAGAACGTAGGTGCCTGTCTCCATATCGGTTTGTGAAGCGATAATCAGCTTACGTCCCACCACGACAGCCTGGTTATAGACAAACTCGGAATAGTCAAATTCAGGATTACGGGTCAAGTGAACCATCGGCGACCAGGTGGTTCCTCCGTCGCCAGAATAAGAGGCAAAGATCTTATAGTAATAGTTCCCACTCGCATCGGTGTGGTTCTCGTCCAAAGCACTCCATACCGCCACCATCTCATCAGTGCCGGGCACCTTGCATAGAACAGGGAAGCCACAAACCCCATGGTTATATTTACCATGCAAAGACCCATCAATGATATTAAATTCATAAGCTTCATAGGGATCCTCTGGAACACCCTCATCAGTCAACGGGGTAAGATATCCGAGATATTCAGGCCACATCTCATGCGGTGCATCGCTCAAAAGCCACCATGACTGGTAGATGTCGTGGCTCAAGTAAGCCGAATCCATCACAAAAGGCTGACCAGGGATGAGATTACCCTCAATAGCACTCACACTGGTGCCATTGAGATTGTAGGGCATATCTTCATTCCAATAGGCCACACCTCCCAACGCATAGTTCTCATTCATCATACCATCATAAGAACTGACATCACCTGAAACAGCACCCAATTCATAAAGCACATGAAGATGATGTTGGCTGTCCCACTGGCAAGAGGTCCAACGTGGATAAAAGAAAGGTTCGTCGAATGAACCAAACGGGTTGGGATGCTTGTAGAACACCTTACGTTGCCAGGTTTCGCCATCGTCATAACTATAAATAACCATACCGTCGCTCCACACATTATTCACCACCAGTGCCAAACAATTGTCATCCGTCGTCTCCATCCAGTAACACGAGTTAGATTGCCAACCCCCACAATCTTCTGGACCCATAAAAGGCAAAATCACATTCTGTTTGTCCCAAGTATTACCCCCATCGGTAGAACGGAAGTAAACCTGAGAACCATACAACCAACCATCAGCATCTGAGGCAGTAGCGATGACATGGATGATGTCACGGTTGGCGCCAGAGGTCATCACGTTAGGCCAATAGGGTTCATAGGTGTTATCAAGAATACTGGTAGCCTCTAAGCTGTTGTAGGGGATGTTTTCTTTGTCGGAGATGAGATAGATTCGGCAATCGTAGGCAGTATGGGCAGCCACCACAATACCGTTTTCGCCATAGCGTGCGATGGAGCCAAAACCTGTTTTTTTATTTTCGACTCTTCCTTCCGAGGCAATCCACTCGTTGTTGACAGCATCGTAGGTGCCGATGCCAGTCCCGCGATCGCTAAAACTATAATCTAATGCTTGAGTGAAAGCAAAATTCACCTTCCCGTCGGGCCAGACAACCGTCCTTGTAATAGGGCCACTATTCGACTGCCAGTCATACCATGTGGCACCGAGGTTAGCATTGCCCATCGTCGCGAAGTTCGCCACCAGTTCCCTGTCGCCAGTCACCGTGAAAAGATACGTGGGATCCGTGGAGACCACCTCACCGTTCTCGGTCCAGTTGACGAAGGTGTAGCCCGCCGAGGCCGTCGCCGTGAGCGTGCATTCAGCGCCCTCTGCGTAGGCGCCGGCACCGCTCACCGCGCCGCACTCCGCCGGGTTGGGGGAGGCGTTGATGGAAAAGGAATAATTATCCACGGCGCGCACAAGACGCACTGACTGCCCCCAATAACGGCCGTCGCTGTAGCTCGCATTGAGGTTCCCATCGCCGAAGTGCACGCTGCACGCGTCGTAGTAATCGTAGTACGAGGCCGACCAGTAGCTGCCGTTGCTGCCCACACTGAGAACCGAAGTCCCATAGCGGCCACCTGCGGCGGGAAGGAAGACGCAGCCAGCAGCCTCATACTCAGCCCATCCCTCTGCCGTAAGGTCAGACGAAACCGCTGAACCCGTATAATTGTCAGGATAGACAATCACGCCCAACACGCCCTCAACTCGCCTGCCCACAGTATAGCGAGGGCCGCCATTCACCATCGTGCGGGTGTTGAACACGTAGTCCCATTCATCGCGGGTCAGCGTGCGCCATCCGCTGTTCTCTTGATTGCCACCATTGCTAATGGCATTGGATCCCCAGTCAGCTTGGCAAGACTGGTCATATAAATTATAGATGTAGCTGCCGTAAACATGGTAGTCACTAAACCAAGTACTACTAGTTGACCATGGCTGATAGCAGTTGGCACCGTGGTTATATCCGCTGGTACCCCAGCCGAACAAATCACGGTCAACAGTCTTCAAGTCGCTTCCCTGGCCGTTGTCGCCCAAATAATCCCACTGATGATCGGCAAACTTCCAGTAAGCCCCGGTGTTGTTCTCGTCGCCGTTGCCTGCACTGCCGATGTACTGCAAGTTACCTTGCGAGAAACAAACAGTTGTGTTCTCACCCACTGAGAACAATCCATTGAGGACACCATCGGTGACATTGGTTCCAGCACTGACGAAATTCGCCACCAGCTCCCTATCGCCAGTCACCGTGAAAAGATACGTGGGATCCGTGGAGACAACTTCTCCGTTCTCGGTCCAGTTGACGAAGGTGTAGCCGTAGCCCGCCGAGGCCGTCGCCGTGAGCGTGCATTCGGCGCCCTCTGCGTAGGCGCCGGCACCGCTCACCGCGCCGCCCTCCGCCGGGTTGGGGGTGGCGTTGATGGTAAAGGAATAATTCTCCACGGCGCGCACAAGACGCACGGATTGCCCATAATAACGGTAGCCGTAGTAGCTCGCATCGAGGCCTCCATCGTCGAAGAGCACGTAGTACGCGCTGCCGTTATCGTAGTACGAGGCCGACCAGTAGCTGCCATAGCTGCCCACACTGAGAACCGAAGTCCCATAGCGGTCACCAGCGGCAGGCAGGAAGACGCAGCCCGCTGCCTCATACTCAGCCCATCCCTCTGACGTAAGGTCAGACGAAACCGCTGAACCCGTATAATTGTCAGGATAGACAATCACGCCCAACACGCCCTCAACTCGCCTGCCCACAGTATAGCGGGGGCCGCCATTCACCATCGTGCGGGTGTTGAACACGTAGTCCCATTCGGGCTGCGTCAGCGTGCGCCAGCCGCTGTTCTCCTGATTGCCGCCATTGATGATGGCGTTAGATCCCCAGTCGGCCTGGCCGGTCTGGTCATATAAATTATAGGTGTAGCTGCCGTAAACATAGTAGTCACTATAGGAAGTACTATTTGACCATGGCTGATAGCAGTTGGCACCATGGTTATATCCGCTCGTACCCCAGCCGAACAAATCAATCCAGCCACTGTAATTTTGTGAGATATTGCTATTATCACTTTGTGGAACTGTTCCACCCGGATCCCCCCATTCTGGAGTTTGCGTTCCCACATAATCCCATTGGCTCTCCGCAAATCGCCAAGTGTTGGTACTCGCCTTGTACTGCAAATTGCCTTGCGAGAAGTAAACTTGTTGTCCTTCTGCGATGGAATACATGCCCTTAATGGCACCCGCAGGAGCACTCCCCTGCCCCATCACTTTCATCAATCCCGCCACACCCGGCAACAGGACGAACAGAACGGCTATTACCGCCCTCCTTAATCGTAGATAATTCATTTTCAATATGTTATTATGTTGATTATTTTATGTTTCATTCCTTAATCCTACTTTCTAAAAAGCGAAAACATGTCGCCTACATTAATTTAGAGGCGGGAAAAAAAAGAATTAGTCAAAAAAATCAAATTTTTTTTATTTTTTTCAAAGCCAAAAAAAGCGAAGTTGAGCATTGAGAATTATGTTTGGGGTTAAACCTACCCCGTTAGGGGTTTAATCTCGGTAGAAAAGGCCCAGGGTAGTACGCTCCCCCTCTCCACAGTGGAGAGGGGGTCGGGGGGTGAGGTTCAGAACGAGGCCAGGTGAGGCCTTACACAATCACCTCAAAAATCCGTTTGCCGTTCCATTCAATCCATTGGGGCACTGCTTCCTGCTTGTCCTTCGAGAAGTCGAAGGTGACGAGGTAGCCCTCGTCAAGGCCGCGGGTAGCAAGGTAACCCGACAACTGGTCGCGACCTCGCTCCTCGTACTTTTCGCCTCGCCAGATTTTCAGCTCCACGATGAACTCCTGATCGGCATAATTCACCACTAGATCCATCCGGCGGTTGTCGCGGGTCTCGGGCTCCACATAATAGAAGCCCGTGCCGTTGATGACAGGCTTCAGGAAGGTGAGAAACAGCAGACGACCCTCCCGCTCCAGGAACGGAACCGTGCTCTCGCGATACTCCTCATGCATGAGGTCGCGGAAGCGTGACACCAGCATCGCCATATCCAACCGGCCTTCCTTCACGTATTTGAACTCATAACGCAGCTTGCCCATGTCGGCGATGCTCTGCTCGGCAATGAAATAGTTGTTGAGAACCTCCTCAAAGATGATGTTGTGGATCCTCACCTTCCGGTTCCTGTCATATCGGATGATGCTGAACATCGTGGCAAAGTCCATGACGGGATTGTTGATGTCATACGTGACCGTGTCGCCAAGTATCGACAGCGAATAGACAAAGCGTTTCAAGTCAGGATACTCCTCCAGGTTTTTGGTCAGGCTTGTGAACAGCGTGTTCTTTTCAAGGATGGTCTGTTTGGCGGCGGTCATGACACCTTCCACTGTCCAGTCCCTTTCCAGTTCCTCATCGATCACCTTGCAGAGTTTGCTCACCAAGAAAGGATAACCCGTAGTGTATTTGTAAATCTCCTCGCTGACGGCTTTGATGTCCATGCCCGTGTGCATGTCGTTTTCATAGTCCTGGAGCATCTGGGCAATCTCCTCCGGATGGAAGGTCATGTCCACGTTGAAATCGGCGGCGATGTTCCAAGGTGAGTTGTATTTCTTCTCCTCGTCGGGACGCAGTTTCAACTTGAGGTTCTTCACGTCATATACACCGGCCAACACCACGCTGAAGAAAGTGCTCTGCATCCCTTTGCGGTTACGTTCGAGATATTTGTTGCGCAACATGCCAAGGAAGTCAAGAAAGAGCTGGTTGTCAAGGCTTTTGTCAACCTCGTCTATCGTCACCACAACGGGAATCCCGACCTCCTCGCAATAGTCGCTGATGACTATCGAAAGCTCTTCCAACGATTTGGCAGAGCAACGTTGCCATATCTCCACAGCCGTGTCATCACGACGCAGCGAAAGCAGGTTCTCCTTGAATTGCCGGGCGAACATAGCTGCGAACGCTTCGTTGGAGGCGTAGGCCGTGCTGTCAATCCCCTCCAGACTCAAAGGCACCACCAGATACCGGCCCGAAAGCTTCCGCCAGATGACATCCAAGGTCGTCGTCTTGCCGTACTGCCTGGCTCGGTTGATAGTGAAATATTCGCCATAATCTATCAAAGTTTGAACGGTCTTGAAACGTTCAGCCGTATCCACCATATAGTGCCTGCTCGGATCGCAACTGCCAGTTACATTGAATTTTTTTCTCATATCTCGTCGGGTTTTCTCCCGCAAAGATAAAAAAAATATGGAATCGGCGAATAATGAAGTATCGGCGAATTAAGCGAATTTGGCGAATTAAATGTCGGCGAATTAAGCGAATTTGGCGAATGATCATGGGAAATCAAGAAACTTGTATTAATTAAAACATCGAAAAACACGAAAAGCACGAAAGTTTTTCGTGTCTTTCGTGCTTTTCGATGTTAATATATT
>JAEEII010000117.1 GCA_016281295.1 Bacteroidales bacterium | reverse complement strand
CTCCAGTTCTTCGTAGGCTTCGTCAAGTGCGGTTTCATATCTGTCGCGGTCAATTCGGCTGGATTCTAACAGCTGTTCCAGCTCCGCTTTCTGCCGGTTGTATTTCTCTTCAGCTTGTCTTCTGCCGATGTTGATCAGTTGTTGTTTTTGTTTTTCAAATTCGCCAGCATCGCATAAGATAAGGCACAAGGGTTCGTTGCGGACGCTCCAGTCATCGACGGCTTGTTGGTTGAAGACCATCATCTCGCGTTTCTTCACGGCCACTGTCCCGAGTCGGTCGCCCATCTTTAGTTTGTTGAAGGAGAGGGTGAAGGCACCGGTGCTGTCGCTCAGCACAGTGTTTGTGGCCGAGGCGCATTCGATGGCTACGTTGGATAGTGGCGTGCGCGGTTTTTTGCCATTGTAACGGTAGGCTATGCCTTGCTGGAGTACCGTTTGGGCGGCAAATGGCACGCATAACGCCATGAGGACGATAAGCAGCAGTTTTTTTCTCATGGTTTCATTCGTTGAGTAGTTGTTTGATTTTTTCCACGTCGTTGAGGCGGTCATTGGGGATAATCCCCGCCTCCTCAAAATCGCTGAAGTCTTGTAAGAAACTGTCTTTCAATTCTTCCTTAAATTGGCGGTAGATGGCTTCTGCTTCGTTGTATCTGCCTTGAAACAGTAGAGATGCAGCTAGGTTGAGACGTTTCTTTGGCTTGGTGGGGTCGATGCTGATGTTCTCTTGTGCCAATCGTTCCGATTGCTCAAACGCTCCCATGAAAATGCTTTGATAGGAGAGATTTCCTAAGATAAAAGGATATTGACTTTCGGTGTCTTCTCCATTTTGGTGACGGGTTTTATAGATGGGAAGCAACTCTTGGTTGACTTCATACAATTTCTTGTGCTCGTTTTTGGGGTACAGGAGGGAAAGAACCAAAAGTGCTATTTCATAGTCCTCTTGTTGGGAAAAGGAAGGGTTGGGGTTCTTTTTTGACAAGAACCAATACTCTTCAAATAGTTGAAGTGCTTCCTGTTCTTGTCCTTGTTTGATGCACATCCCTCCTAATTTGTAGAGTGCTGCCAGAAGATCAGACTCGTATGCTTTGGGGTTATCCTTGGCCAGTCTTCTTTTTATTGCGATGGATTCCCTGCGCTTGGTCATGCTTTCCTCTGTTCGATCTGAATTCTCATATAATTCCGCCAGATTGTCAAGAGTGCATGCAACGTCGGGCTCGTGTTCCTGAGGGTCTTTTTTTGCCAGACGTTTCCTGATTTCGAGGGCTTCAAGGTATGCTTTCTCGCTTTTCGATGGACGCTCGGTGTCGGAATACAATACTCCCAAGTTGTTTAGAGCGGTGGCCAGATGGACCTCATATTCCTCAGGGTTGGACTTGGCTTCAGCTCTGTCGATTTTCAGGACTTCTTTGTACAAGGTCTCACTCTCCTCAAAGGAATCATTGGCATAATACAAGAAAGCGAGATTGTTCATCGACACAGCTAACATGTATTTTAGGTCTTCATCGTAAGGATTTTCGGAAGCCATTTTTTGGTAAGTTTCCACCACGGTTGAAAGCAACTCCATGCTTTCCTTGAAACGTCCGGTGGCTTCGTAGAGCAGAGCTAGGTTGTTCAGCGTGATCATCTTGTTTCTTTCATACAGGCTTGGGTCATCTTGAGTTTGCTTTTCGAGAATTTCCAACGCTTTATGATAATAGGTTTCTGCTTCTTCGAATTCGTTTTGTCTGGTGCAGAATGAGCAGTAGTTGAGGATGTCGTCGAGTTCTTCGGTCTCATCAGCGATGTTTTTCATTAGAGTGCCAATCTTATCCCACTCGTTTCGCAGTTTGTAAACGGCAAGTTGAGCTTGCAAGCTTTGGTAAACTTCCTTCTGATCCTCCTTCAACATTATGAGCTTTTGTTCGGTGGAGGCTTTCTGTTCTTTTTCTTGTTTCAAGTTTTGGTTTGTTTGTTTCAACTTGTCAAGATAATGGCCTTGTTCGAAAAGCCTTACGGCTTCATCAACCCTCCCTTGGTTGAATAATACGGTCGCTCGTTGTGCGGTGGAGTCAATCATGCTCTGGTCGATACGGGCGAACAATTCGGCATATTCGCCGATGTGTTGTCGCAAGTTTTCCAGCTTTTCGTACGCCTCGTTCAATTGCGCCTCATAATGAGCCATGTCGATGCTGTTGTTTTGCAGTTGTTGCTCCAATGCTGCTTTTTGTTGGTTGTATTTCTTCTCGGCTTCGCGCCTACCTATGGCGATGAGTTCTTGTTTTTGTTTTTCAAATTCACTGGCATCGCATAAGATAAGACAGAGAGGCTCATTGCGGACGCTCCAGTTGTCAACGGCTTGTTGGTTGAAGACGATCATCTCCCGCTTCTTTACCATCACTGTTCCGAGTCGGTCGCCCATCCTCAGCTTGTTGAAAGAGAGGACGAAAGCGCCGGTGCTGTCGCTCAGCACGGTGTTGGTGGCCGAGGCGCAGCTGATGGCGACGTTGGATAAAGGAGTGCGGGGATTCTTCCCGTTGTAGCGATAGGCCATGCCTTGTTGGAGGGTTGTTTGTGCACGGGAAAACAACGACGCGACAAGGCAGAGAAGTAGTAGGAGGCGTGTCATGGTAGTAGTTGTTCAAGACGGTTTATATTTGTTTTGCTAATTGAATCACTTTTTCCATGATGTTAAGCACGTCTTTGTCCTTTCCTTTTTCTAAGTCGCTCAAGTCATGATAAGGTACAATACATTTGTGGATTTGGTATTTCTCGCTTTTGAGATTCAGCTCGCGCAGATCGCGATAGCCAGTGATGCTTCGCTCGGCGCACCAGCGGTAATGCTCTGTCTGGTACAGGATTTCGGGATGTCTCTTGAACACGGATTGGTAACGTTGGTAGGCGTGGTAGATCTCCGTTTGGTATCGGTTTGCGAAACGCTTGTCCTCATTGAGTGAGATCCAGTTCTTTAAGGCTTCTCTCCAAGTAGCGTCTCTGTTAGACTCCATGAGCTCGAAGAAATTCTTGGAGGATCCCAAATCGTATTTAAAATGGTAATGTGCGGCGATGATGATGGCCATCTTGTCGTTCAGTAACTCGTCGTTGACTCCGTCGTCTAATGTGCCGAAAATCTTCACATTGAAGAACTTGCCATTTTCTTGTTCCAACAGGTTAGCTAAGCCGGAACGGATTTCTTGGCGTACCAGGATTTCGGTGTTGATGTTGGATTTGATGGTCCCGTTTTCAATGGTATAGTACAATGAGTCGGGGAGTGTGAGTGCTGTGGAGAAGCTGGTGTCGGCATCGAAGAAGCAGATTGCTACGGTGAGCATTGTGTCAGGACATCTGGCTAACTGGTCGAGCTGGTCGCGGATCTCTGGATCTTCGATGCGACAGTTTTTGAACTCGACTTCCACATCCACAATCTGTTTCAAGTAAGGGTATTGTGACAGGAAACGAGGAAGCAGGTCT
>JAEEII010000116.1 GCA_016281295.1 Bacteroidales bacterium | reverse complement strand
GTTGTGCCGTCGTCCAGCTTCAGTTGTCGTCTCACTCCCGGCTTTGCAGGCACAGCATAGGCAGCCGTCGATACGAGCAACAGCAACAGCACCACCACGTTCCATCTCATCAGTTGTAGTATCACCTTCTTTCTCATCTTCGTTATTCTTTGTTCCATTGAGACTGCAAAGATACAAATAAGTAATGAAATCACCAAAAGAAAACTCAAAGATAATGCATCATTTCGCGCGTACAATCCTGTAGCTGTCAATGGTGCGACGATCCCGGCTGATGTTCATGCCCACAGCCCAGACAGGACGAGGGTCAGCGGCGAAGCGTACGGCATAGCTCTTGGCGATAATCTGGTCGGTAGCCTCCTCAGCCGTTTTGTTGTACTTCAGCTCTAAGATGTAGATGTCATGAGGCAGTTTCATGGCGATATCCATGCGCCCGTCACTGGTCTGGTCTTCAGCACTGACATCGGCACCGAATCCCATCAGGGCGGCATAAATCAGTGACTGGTAGAGTTGTTCATTCTGGTTCTTGTCAGTAATAGAATAAGGTATGCCAGCGTACCAGCGCCGGACAGCCTCCATGAACTGCTGGATGGTGGCGCCGTTGAAGCGCAGGTTGTTGTAGGCATTACCCAGTGTGTCCTGACTACCCACATAGTCTGCCATGTAATACTTGTAGAGCGATGTGGCAAAGCCTTCGCGCACCTCGCCGTTTGGAAAACCGAGAGTGTATTGTCTCGTGATTGGGTCATACTCTTTCAGCGTGAGGTAACCGCTCTGGAACAGCACGGGTATGGGATCGCTGATGCGCTCCGTAGGGGCATCGAAGCGCTCGAGGGTACCTCGGAAGTGTTCTATCTGCTGCAGGCTGATGCCCGTCTGCCGCATCACGTTGACCAGCATGGTGGGTGTGCCGGTGGAAAACCAGAAGTTCATGATGTCACCCATAGAGAAGGCGTTGATGAGGCTCCAGGGGCAGTAGATGTCGGTCATCTCCTTGGAAAAGTGGTAGCCGTCGTAGGTCTCTTTCAGTTTTGCCACGATGTCGTCGTACGTGAATTGCAGGTTCCAACGCTTATACAGTCTGTTCATCTTCTCCTGCAGCAGCTCTATGTCTGGCTTCATCTGTGTGAGCAGCTCCTCCTCGCTGATACCGCAGATGGCCTCGTACTGAGGGTCGAAGGTCAGCTGCTGCAGGTTGTTAAGCTCACTGAACACTGACAGCTGCGAGAACTTCGAGATGCCGGTGAGGAACACGAAGCGCAGATACAGAGACTGTGCCTTGAGGGGCGAGAAGAGGCTGCGGATGCGGTTACGGATGTAGTCCTGCAGCTCCGGGTCGTTAATGCTGTCGAGCATCGGGGCGTCGTACTCGTCGATGAGGATGACCACCTGCTCATGGGTCTGCTCGTAGGCCGTTTCTATGAGGCGCGTAAGGCGGGCATCATAATTTGTAGGGTCTTTATGCTCGCCAAGACCGAACTTGCGCTCCTGCTGCTCAAGAATGGCGTTAATCGTGCCGTGCACCCGTTCCTTCTCGTAATACTTGCCGTTGGAGAGGTCGAGGCGTATGACGGGGTACTGTCGCCATTCCTTCTCATTATCATATATATAGAGTCCCTCGAACAGCTCCTTGCGCCCCTCGAAATAGCAGCGCAACGTGTCGACAAGCAGCGACTTGCCGAAGCGGCGCGGGCGGCTGAGGAAAAAGTTGGTAGCGTCAGTCGACACCATCTTCCACACATACTCCGTCTTGTCAACATAGACCGAACCACGCTCGCGCATTCTGTCGAACAGCTGCACGCCTACGGCGTAGCCTCTTCTCTTTTCTTCTGCCTGTGCCATCATTTCTTGGTGTTTGATTGTTTCAAAACCGACTTTTCACGTTGCAAAGATACGAATAAACGAGGGAAAAACCAAATATATTTGAGTTTTTCCGAGTGAAAGTATCTTCGGCGAAGCCAAAATTACACAAAAGAAACCGAAAGCACAAAACTTTCGGCCTTTTTTATTGCATGCCATCAAGGCCGGAACGAACTGTTCCAACTATAAAAAGATAATTGGAACAGTTTGTTTACACTGTGTAAACAACTTGTCTTTAGCACACAAACAAAGTGTTTACACGGTGTAAACACTTTGTTCCAAAGTTATTCCGTATCTACGACAACGCGAAACTGAGCTACCAGCATACACTTGTCCATGTGGTGACATTTAGACTTTCAGATGTCATCCTCAACAGTATCATTAGCATCGTCATCATCAATAGTGATCTCAATTACCTGCGTTTTCGAATCACCAAACTGCCTTGACAACGAAAAAGCTTTTATGGTTTCTTAATTATCTAAGTATGTCCAATCATGACACGTATTCTTAAGTTGGGTTATCAGATGAATCTGAGTCATCGAAGGCGTCATCGGTGATTTCTATTTCATAGATAGCGACGCCTTCATCTTCTGTTTGAGAATCATACCTCCGCCTCGACTTGAAACTGTCCTTCAGTTTCATGTCATATTTACTCTTAAATTCTTCCTCATGGTCATAGCCGAAAACGTATAATGATTCGCTATAAGGGGATCCTCTATAAGCTGTATTGCCACCGAAATTCGGGTCGTTCCATTTCCACCTCTTGCCGAAGTTGAGTTCAATTTTGTACGGACTAGGCCAAATGTTTTCAACATCACCAACCTTTACGTAAGGTCTGAGGGAGATGTTTCTGACTTTTTCCTGTTTTTTCAGATTAAAGATTACGTAAACATTTTGAAAAGCAGGCTTTCCTTCAACCCTATATTTCTTTTTTCCGACATAGAAGCCAAATTCATCAATGTCCTTGTACCCCATCAGTTGGACGAGCGTCCTGAATATCCAGTCAGTATATCGCGGTTTATCAATGCCCATGTCCTTGTCGGGAGTGATTTTCTTGAAATGACCTGCTTGATAGGTGATGGTGTCACCAGCGATGCAAGCAGATGGTGACAGGGAAGAAAAAGAATAAGACTTATAATATAAAGAACCATATGATCCGTCATCTTTTGGCTCAACGAAGTCAATTATTGCTTGATAGGAAACATCACGTTTAAGTTTGTCGCTCTTTATTGTTCTTGAAAAGTGTTTTCCCTTTGAGGAAAGACTCAAGAACTCAAAGTCGTCATACTTAACAAGTGCAGACGTTGAAGAAGTACCTTCGGGGATGATGCGGAGGACGGGCTTCGCCGTATGAGTTCCATCCACTTGAAGTCCTAAGTCTTTAATATCGAAGTCGACTAGGAATTCAGGTGTCTTGTCTGTTTGTGTTGGATTCAGACAGGCAACACTTAAATTGTCAACGGAAGGATACCACCTCCATTCCCCCAATGGGATTTTCAATTCGGTTTTTCCGCCAAAAGCTTCGGCTATGGCTTTGCCAATATTCCAGTCGAAAGAGAGATGGTCTGTGACATCAAGTACAAGATTCAAATCAGCAAATTTCAATGGGAGATAGATCCCATGTACAACGTCACCATGAGTATTTTGATTCCATATTTCTTTAATGCTAAATTCAATTCCAATTGATGGCTTATATTCCAAATAGAGCCGAGGAACTTTCAGATCTTTTATCATTTTCTTGGCATCTTCCATCCATTGTACTTCATCAGCATTTTTAGGAACACCCAATGTTATAGTAGGAGCGATACTGAATGTGACTCCTGCGGTAAAAGCAATTTCTCCATCGTATTGATAAGGCCATAATCCATTCTTGTGAAAAGTACCTTTAGGGTCGTTCTTTTTTGCCCAAGGTCCATTATGCCCATCAACACCATACTTAAAACCAACGGTAGTAGAAAATTCCTTTTTATATTTATAATTTAATGAACCCGCGAGAGAAGCGTCAAAGTCTAAACCGAATACCGTTTCAAACCATAGAGGAACACCAATTGGCGCACCAATCCACACTGGTGTCGGTTGTGGAAGCCCGAGTAATTTCCATAAATCGAGATTAAATGAAAGAGTTCCGCCAAAACCTGTTGTTATTTCGATAATGCCACCGACTTCAGCCCAAATGTCAACCCGGTCGTTGTCAATGTCTATAAAGTTTTTCGTTTTAAGTATGGGAGTGACTTTTACTTCAATCTGAACTTCCGCATCAATCTTTATATGCCACGACTTTCCATTGTTTACGTCTATATGTACGTCGTGGACAGTTCCTACTCCAGGGATATTTGTAGCGATAAACGCAGCGGTATTGAGTCCTGCTAATTGCTTGAATTTCTCTGCATCAAATCCTTTTCTTTTTGTTGTCAAGTAAGTTACAGTATTAATCAGCGCAGGTACCAGATCAAAGGTGATAGGTGCAGGGTCTGACAATTCCCATAGATACGTGGGATCGTTGGGATTCTTTGGCTCGTCAGCCCTTGTGATGGGTTCCGTCATTCTCGTCCAGGTAAGGCTACGTGTGCTGTCATTTTTAGACACGCTTCCCCCTTCTGGTTCAAGTACATATTCTGCTTCTTGATTATATACCAAATGCTTAAAAACCTCATCAAGTTTCGCCGAAACCATATCTATAGCATAGAAATAGCCTTC
>JAEEII010000115.1 GCA_016281295.1 Bacteroidales bacterium | reverse complement strand
TGGTCCAATAGTAGGATGTGCCATCGTATGCATAGGCATCATGAAGCTCCACACCCGCTTCTCCACAATGGATCAAGCTCTCTCCCGCATGGGCGATGACACGGTGCTGAGGCGGGAAGCAGATGTCGTCAATTTGGAGGATGCTGACATGGTCATCAACCACCTCATGTATGGAACGGGACCAGGTAAAAGTTTTCTTGCCTGCTTCATTCGTGAATTCGGAATAACACCATTCAGGGCTGTTGAGTTCATAATTGCTGTTTGTGGTTCCAAAACGGAGGGTGTCGTTTTCACCCGTTTTATATCGGAAGGATACCTTGGCTTCATGATTCAGGTATTTGTTCCCGCTAAATGACGCTTTGAAGGGGTAGCTGAGAATGTCACTGGCTTCGGTGGTTAGGATGAGACACCGTTGTCCTTCGCAAGCGTCCTCGTCGGAGTATTGCCAGCGGTTGCTGTTGTTGTTCCATCGAAAGAGGGGATTCAGCGTGTCGGTCTCAAAGTTCTCGAAGATTCCACTGTATTGCATCGTTGATTCGATTTCTTGGTAGTTGGTTCTATCCACGAGCTCGAAGTGGGTCTGCACCCATGCGCCTCGGCTTTCCTCCTCGGCTTTGAGCAGGAAACTGATTTCTTGTTCTTCGTTGGGGGCGAGGGGCTCCACGAGGATGGACGGCTCTTCAATGTCTATGAAAGGTGCTTTGACGGCAAGGCTGGCTCGCATCGGAGCGGTGGCCGCATGTCCTTCGTTGGTGATGCGGTAGGTCAGTTTGGTCGTGCCGGAAGGGATGATGTGGGTGGTGGGCTCGCCTTCCATGGAATGAAGCTGACAGATTGAATCAACGCGGATGACGGGGGCATTAAGGGTGATGCTTAAATGGTCTTCGTGTGTGTTCTCGTTTTCGTCAAATTGGATGAAGAACGGAATGATTTGCTGATCCACAACGTTCTCTGCAATTTTGAAGCGGAAGGCTTTTTTAATCTTGAATGTGGCATCGGGACCTAGCGACGGGTAGGAAGCGGTGTTTTGGGTTAGTTCAACAAAGGAGGATTCGCAACGGAGTGTAAGGGTTCCCTTGTCCGAATCGAAATTGCTATAGTTGTGCAAAACAATGTCGATGTCAACCATTTCGCCAGCGTCGAACTGGCCGTTGTCATCACTACTGTTGAGGCAGAACTCTTTCACATAGACGTAGGGTTGGTCGGATGCGATGACGATGACTTCCTTTTCAAATCGGACACAGTTTTGTTTGGTTGCGGTGAGCCAGAGGTGTGTGCCTATGGGCAGATTGGGCAAGGATATGGTTTGAGGTTGTCCAGTGCCTTGGATTACGCTGAGGATTTCTTCGTTCAGTGAAAGGCATACGGTAGCACCTTCCTCCGCCGTGAAGGTGTATTGTGAGGGGTCGGTGGTGAAAGTTCCAGCTTCCATGGCTATTTCATGCGGAACTTCAGTGTAAAGGTTGAGGTAAGCGTCGCCTAAATCATGGAACACGTTTTGGGTAGTAGTGACTTTGACCGGCCACCAGTTGGGCAGGAAGACGTGTTGGTTAAGGAAGAGCTTACCTGCCACAAGGGCGTATGAAGGTCTGGTGAACAAGGGTTGTGTCATAGTGCCCTTGTCGGGCATATAGTTGGGCCAAAAGTGGTCGATGACACCCCAAGTGAGAATGTCGTTAAAATGCGAGTGCGTTACCGTAACGGCGCCAATACCGCCCAGAGCTCCTGTCTTGGCATTGCAGAACTCGTAAACCATGGGATCCTGCCCAAAATAGATATGGTTGTGGTTGCTTTCATAGAATATCGCTTTGGAGTATAATGCGGCATCACAGCCGATGGAAATCACAAAAGTAGGCTCTGTACTTGTCAAATGCTTAATCTCGCTGGAGTACATCCACGGGCTGCACCACAAGTCAAAGGAAGAATGGTCGCGATACAGCGTGAGGAACGAGCTTTGGTTGAGAGCCTCAACAAGGTAAGATACATCCATTGCGTTACGCCAATCTTGAAGTGTGTCGGGAGACTGTGCAATATAGTTTTGTCCGTTAGGCCCAAAATAATCCACTACAGCACCTGTGTTTGGGTCGGTGGACCATTCTGTTTCGGGGTAGATAGGGTCTGACTGAGCGTAAATCATGTAAAAATTCTTGGGATGTCGGCCGAGCTTGTTGCGGTAAAATCCATTCACGCTTTGGGAAGTGATTAAAAACCATTTGTTGTGTTCGTAGCTGGAGGTGATGAGGGGACGGTCATAATAATCCAACTGGGTGGGAGGATTGGTTTCGTATTGTATTATTTTATTTACTTGTGTTTTATAATCGTCTAAATTAATGGCAGGGAGGCGACTAAGGGTTATATCAGGGATGCTGTCATCGTTCATGTCAGCGTAAGGGTTGTCGGAACTGTAATAGTAGTCCCGCGAAGAATAGCCGTCGTTATAATTCTTAAAAAGAAGGTTGAATCCAGGGATGCCTGATGTGGCGGCATAGTAGGTGCTTGTGGCAAAAAGGGTATCTACTCCACTGAAAATCATCACAGCTGCAGGGGGGATTGTCCAGTGTTCGTATGCGTTTTTGATGTAGCTTTTGATGGCACTGGCGTCATTGCCGCCACATTCCGTAGTGGTGACCACCTTGGTGAGGACGCCTTGCTTGGTGCGGAATTGTTTCAATTGGTCGGCCAAGGCCACAATGCTGTCATCGTCAGGGGAGATAATAAGGTATTCACAACCTTCCTCTTTGTTTTTAACAGCCTCATGAAGGAGATCGTAATAGTGTGCCTCGGGAAGCATGTCACTATTGATGACCAGGTCGCGCAAGATACCGTCCCAGTCTGGATTGCGGTAGCGGGGATCACCGAACTGCCCGTTCCCACCTTCAAAGCTCACGTCGATATCCATGTCATAGATGACATCCAAGGTTTTCTTTACGGGGTTGTATCGGAACGGAGTCACGTGAAGCAATACGACATCAAGACCGCGTATTTGGGTGGTTTGGGCGATGACGACATTCTCTGAGGGGTAATGGGCATCTTTGCCGAAAACACTCATATCTTTGGTCAACCGGGGCATCCCAACTGCTGAATCGCCCTGCAAAGGAGCAACGGGGAGCAAGTCGATGCCGGTTAAGGTCTGGCATCCTTTTTCTTTGACTTTTACGCTGACAGTTGCACCTTGGGGCACGGCGATATAGCGGTTTTCAAAAGGCAGGTTGGGCATGCCCTCAGCAAAAGAGCCGAAACTTCCTTTGAGCGAAATCTCCTGACCTTTGACATCGCCATAGACAATATTGAGGATGCTGATTTCAGAAAGCGCATAATGCAGTTGAAGTCCATCGGCAGAGCTGCTTCCGATATGGAATCCTTGTTCAGTATTAGTACGGAACTGATAGTGTTGTTGGGCATTGAGAACACTCAAGGCAAGGCAGAGTATAATAAGGGAAACAGCTTTTTTCATGGCCGGAAGATTTTAAAGATTGATATGCAAAGATAAAAAAAACTTTTTAGAAATAAAAAAAGCACGCTTAACGGCGTGCTTTTTATAAGCTTAGAGAGCTGAGGTGATTTTTTGTTGCACCTCAACAAATTCTTCTGGAGTCAGTTTCAGATGTTCTTTTTTGAAGTCAAGGTCACCTTCGTTGGTGATTGGAACCAGATGAATGTGGGCATGAGGTACTTCCAGGCCAATGACGGCGACGGCAATACGTTTGCAAGGCATGGTCTTTTCAATAGCCTGGGCGACTTTTTTTGCAAAGACCATCATGGCGCCAAGCTCTTCATCCTCGAGGTTAAAAAGGTAATCCGTTTCATGTTTAGGCACCACCAAGGTGTGACCTTTTGAGAGCGGGTTGATATCGAGGAACGCAAAGAAACGGTCATTCTCAGCGATTTTATAGCAAGGGATCTCGCCTTGTATGATTCTGGTGAAGATAGTAGCCATAATGAAAGATTAACGGGTTATTTCAAGGATTTCAAAATACATCTTGCCTGCGGGCACCATGATTTCAGCGACCTCACCCACTTTCTTGCCGAGAAGGCCTTGTCCAATCGGTGAGTTGATGGAGATCTTACCAGCTTTAAAGTCGGCCTCTTTTTCAGGAACGATGGAATAAGTCATCGTCATATTAGTTTTGGTATTTTTAATCTTCACTGTGGAATAGAGGAGAACTTTAGACGTATCGATTTTTGACTCATCCAGAATACGAGCGTTGAAGATGAGATCCTGAAGATCGGCAATTTTTGCTTCCAAGAGACCCTGAGCTTCTTTAGCAGCGTCATATTCAGCATTTTCTGACAAGTCACCTTTATCGCGAGCCTCTGCAATGGCTTGAACAATACGAGGACGTTCACGGAGGATCAAATCGTCGAGCTCGTCCTTCAATTTCTGCAACCCTTCAGGGGTAAAGTATTTGATTTCTGACATGATAATAGGTTTATTTTAAACGTGAAAAAAGAGACCCTTACCGAAATAAGGGTCTTCTTTTCAAATGATTTGCAAAGATACTAAAATTCTTTCAAATGTTGCAAGACATTTTTAGAAATTTAGTCTCACGCCAACGGTGTGCGTACCTTTGTAGTGGTAGGTAGTGCGATAGGAGTAGTCAACAGCGAACACAGGAGCGTTCTCAGCTTTTGAGAGAGGCACCTGGACGGAGAGACCAGCGCTAAGACCATTGTTGAGGTTCATGCACTCATCGCTCAAAGAGCCATTAAAGATACCACTTTCGTAGGTATAGCCAACACGCAGGCCAAGATAATCTTTCCAGCCATACTCAAGACCAAGCACATACTGGTCTTTGGTGAAGGAGTTGGAGATGAAGTTACCAGCAACCGTGAGGCGGTTGGTTTCAGCGAAGTAGAAGTCGTATGCAGCGGCAATACTCAGCTGAGTGGGCAACTCGAATTGGTCAGCACGTTGAATAACCGTGTTCTGGAGTGAAGTGTTTTGCAGGAGGAAAGCCTTAATGGAAAGACCGTCGCCCGAGAACTTCAAGGTAGGTCCAATGTTCTTCAAGGTGATACCGAAGTGGATATTGTCGAACGGGCCCGTCACATACTGGATACCAGCGTCGAGAGCGACACCGACAGCGTCCATATTAGCGATTGACTCGCTGATGATCTTCAGGTTAAAACCACCACTGATACTATTGGAGAAAGTCTTTGCAAAGGCAAGGTTGATGTTCATCAAGCTGGGTCTGAAGGTACCCAAACCTTCGCCATCGGGGCTTTCGGTTGTGGTTTGATCGACTTCACCCAAGTTGAACGACATGAAAGAAAGACCGAGCACGCTGGACTCACCCACGCGGACAGCAAGTCCGAACGAGGAGATGCGGATGCCAGAACCGGAAAGCCAGTCGGTATGTGAGAAGTTGACATCGAGGCTACGAATGCCCGTGATACCAGCCACATTGCCATACATGGCTTCCACACCATGCACAAATGACATGCCCGCATTACCGAAGCCAGCGGAGGCAGCCCAAGGGTTAATTAACAACTCAGATGCACCAGCTTGGCCTGAACGGTCTTCATTACCTGCAAATGCCATAGGAGCGTTGATCCCGAAAAGAAGAACAAGGCTCAAAACGATATATTTAAATGATTTCTTCATGATTCTGAAATTTTTAATGTTAGCATTTTACGATAATTAGAAAGTATTCAGGTCGATTTGACGCATGGCACCAAAGAACTTAATAGTACGTTCACCACCACTAGTGTTGTCTTTAACGTGGATCAGATAGAATCCAGAAGCAACAGGCGTATTAGCGAAGTTAGTGAGATCCCAATCAATGGAAGGCTCTTGGTTATCCTTCTTGAACTGACGAATCTTGGTACCAGCGATGTTATAGATGGTAACCACGCAATTGTCAGGAAGGTTGGTAATCTTGACGCAGTTCACCAGAGCGTTGGCCTCGTAGGAGCTATAAGCATAGTACGGGTTAGGCACAACGTTGATCTTGTCAAGGTCGCTTTCGGTCTTCGTAGGATCATTGAGATCGGGGTC
>JAEEII010000001.1 GCA_016281295.1 Bacteroidales bacterium | reverse complement strand
GAAGGCTTGCTGTCCGAAGCGGGATAGCCCACATTGATCATAGCTACGAGGTCGTAAGTTTCAGCTCCGGGAAGGATGTCGCGCAAAAGAGCCGGGTCAAAAGAGCCGACCCAGAGGGTGGCCAGGCCTTCGTTCTCTGCAGCCAGCATCAGATGGGTAGCAACAATGGCGGCATCTACTTCGGCACCGTTCTTTCCGTCGTAGAGCCGTACCCATGCATCAGCAGGACGGCAGCCCACTACCAGAATCAGCGGGGCTCCATAGTTTGACCGCGTGACACCCTTTATGGCCTCCAGCGTATCCGGCCGAGAGACGGCCCAAATGTGGACCGGCTGCTTGTTCACCGCAGTCGGGGCAATCCGTCCTGCTTCCAGAATCCGGTCCAACTTCTCTTGTTCGACACCTCGCTCCGCGAATGCGCGGCAGGAATATCGATTATTTATGATTTCCTTAAAATCCAAATCCTATCTTCTTCATTATTCGTTTTCGAACACGAGAGGCGAGTCATCAGGCTCGCCTCGTCGGGTCAGTTATCTTTCCGGTTCCCATCTCTGCCAGAATAAAAAACGGCAGAACTGCCAGATGGCGTCAAGCCACGATGGCAGACTTGATTGTCTCGACGATGTATTTGACGTCTTCATCCGTTACATACGGGCCGGCGGGTAAACACATGCCGACTTTGAAAATGGATTCAGAGACGCCATTGACATAGGCAGGAACATTCTTATACACAGGCTGCTTGTGCATCGGCTTCCACACAGGGCGAGCCTCAACACCAGCTTGATCCAGAACTACGCGCAATGCCTCAACATTGTCGTTAGGCTGGCAGTCTGTTGTAGCAGAATCGGCCATGTGAATTACACCTGCAGCGCCGCCAACGGCACCTTTCACAATTGTCTTATAAGCATTCTCCTGTCCCTTGATCCGGACTGAAGGATCGAGTGTGAAAGTGCAGAGCCAGTAATTTGAATCGTAATCGCCACCAGCAGGCTGGGAATGCATCTTAATGCCAGGAACATCCGCAAAGAGCTTTTCGTACAAAGCCTGAACGTGCTTATGATGTGCCAAGTGATCGTTCACAATCGTCATCTGGCCGCGGCCAATACCCGCACAGATGTTTGAGAGACGGTAGTTGTAGCCAATTGCTTCGTGCTGATAGTACGGGTAACTCTCGCGAGCCTGCGTAGCATACCACATAATCTTCTGCCAAAGATCCGCATCCGGACAAATCAGCGCGCCACCGCCCGAGGTCGTGATCATCTTGTTGCCATTGAAACTCAGCACACCGAACTTGCCAAATGTACCAAGAACCTGGCCCTTGTACTTTGAACCAAATCCTTCAGCCGCATCTTCAACGACAGGAATCTCATAGCGGTTCGCAATCTCCATAATTCGGTCTGCCTTATAAGGCATTCCATACAGCGCTACCGGCACAATCGCTTTAGGCTTCTTTCCTGTTTTCTTGATACGGTCCAGGATTGCCTTTTCCAACAGGTCAGGATCCATATTCCACGTGTCCGGTTCCGAGTCAATCATGACCGGCGTAGCGCCAAGATAAGTAATAGGATGCGTTGATGCGCAGAAAGTGAAACTCTGCACAAGCACTTCATCGCCTGGGCCAACGCCACATGCTAGCAGACCAAGGTGAACAGCGGCCGTGCCAGAACACAGGGCTACGACTCGTTTACCCTCCCCAACAAAGTCTTCGAGGTCTTTTTCAAATCCGTTCACATTGGGGCCAAGGGGTACGACCCAGTTGGTATCGAATGCTTCCTTGATGTACTTCAGCTCCCAGCCCTCCTCGCTCATATGCGCCAGGCACAGGTAAATTCTTTTTCTTTCTACCATAATATGATAAAAATAAATATGTTATTTCTTTTTATATCTCCTCCCCCGCATACTTCATCTTTCGGCCCAGCACCGTGCATAGGATCATCTGGATATCCTTCACGAACGAATAGTGCCGATAGTAATAGCAGTTCAGCCGCACCTTGTCCGGGTAAATCACGTTGTCGTTGTACCAAACCGCTACCTCCTGGTCACTCATTGCGTCAAAGCTAACGTTATCGTTATGGTTAAGGTTAACGACCAACTCCCTTGCATTTGCGAGATACTCATCTTCCAGCCGATACTTCAGCGTCGCCGGACCCGTAATCCCCGGCCGCAACTTCAACACGTCACGGTCGTCGCCCATCAACTTGTCCGCATACCCCGGTACGTCAGGTCGAGGCCCCACAAAACTCATCTTGCCGATGAACACGTCCCACAGGCCCGGCAGTTCATCCAGCTTATAGTGACGTAACTTCGCCCCCAGCGGGGTGATGCGACTGTCGCCTGCCACGGACACCGTCGAACCGTTGTGGTCGACCCTCATCGTACGGAACTTATGACAGTCGAACAACTTCCCGTCCTTCCCCACACGCTTCTGCACGAATAGCACCGGCCCTCCCGGCATCTTCACCCTTATCAGGATGGCCACCACCACCAGCACCGGCCACAGAATTAGCAGTCCCAGCAGCGAGACCACTCTGTCAAATATCCATTTCAGTATCATACGAATTATCTTTTATCCTTCTCCATTGACCGCACTCCTCACCCCATTCACCAGCATAGCCGGGAATAACCGCAATGAGTCCAGCGGGAATATCCTCGCATGGTTCAAAAGGACACCCACACAATGCCCCATCGAGATGCACTTCCGCACCAGTAACGGATACCTCCCATAATTGCTCATATCCCTGTTATGTCCGAAGTTACCAACCGACATCACGAAAGCCTTGATACGTTCCGCCATCCGGCCCCATTTCGCCGCATCATCATACATCGGCATCACCTCTGCCGGCATCCCGAGGTCGTTCACCGCCAAGTTCGCAAACGCTTTCCACTCACTTACCAGCCCCATCCGTCGGAGGATCGATTCCACCTTCTTCACATCTAGTGTCTCGCGGTAAGGCCACAACAGGCGGCACCAGTCGCTCACCTGCCGCAGCGACACCACCACCTTTATAACAAAGCTTAACAAAATGGGTTAATACAAAGAAACATCATCACCTACACAGGGCAGTTGCACGTTCGTCTCCCCTACTCTCCACACACGTATTTCCCATTTATAAATATATCAGCCTGCACTGCATCAATCACCTTGTCTTAACATGTTGAAAGTCTGCTGCGTGGCGTTCCGTGAATTTCAATGAACCAAGGGGCGATGACCACCCGAATCTTTTTGTGTATCGTGCATTCAGTACCACGTTGCCCGAAAGATCCGTGAAAAGTCGGCTGCTTTCCTTAATTCTCTTTTGCAAAGAATAGATCCACCTCGCCAACCGACCTCCACGATGGTCTTTCGTTTCACTCTGCCAATCTCTGACCTTTCTCCTGCAGCGGATGCAAGCCCTTCTTGTACATCCGATCTACCACCTCAGCCGTGAACCAGTTCATCGCCTGGTTCCGTTTTTCCTGTTTCAACGTACTTCCCGTAAAATACAGCATTATCACCTTAGGCACAAAGTTACCCTGGAGAATCTCTATCCCCACAGCCACAAGACCTACCACCGATTGCGTAGCAGTCAACTCTTAGACATTGGCAAAAAAACTACACTATCGCTAAAGCTTATGGGAAAACCATTGACCTTTAACCCTTTCCCATTAACTGCTACATTTCTCCCAGAGCCATGCCCTCACCAATTCAAAAAACACACTCAAATTCTTATCCATACCAATAGCAATGATTAATCTGGCAAAATTTCTAGAAAAAGTTCATGATTGTCCATCTCCTCAACTACCCTGACATTACTGGCCGACAAGGCCGAACGGTATGATGCCACATTATCCTTAGACACCGATTCGAAAAGTCTCAGCCCAATGCCAAAACCAACCTCATTCAGTATCCTGTTCATCGCCGTTCCAAGCCTTTTCCCTCGATAGTCTATATCCACCATTCTTCCTCGGAATCCCCTCCCCTGGAAAAAACACCTATTAAAGCAATATCCCGCAATCTGTCCGTTTAACTTATCAATCAGCAAGTAGGCCAGATACGAGCCGTTCTTCTGCAACCGCACAATGCTCTTCTTGTCAAATGGATGCGGACGGAAATAGGAAAAAGCCTCCTTGGGCTGATGCGCGAAGAATGCCTCAATTCTCTCAGCAGGGACATCCCGTAAGTGCTTCAGTTCATACCCATCGGGTACTGCCTTAACCGTGATACGTTTCGTTTTCCGTCCATACCGCATCACAAACAACCATTCATTCACTTTCTCCACGACATCCCAAACAAAAGGAAATCTGTCTTTAATTATATGTGCTAATTTGTAAAGCATCTCTACTCATTTTGCCGTTTGCTCCAGGAACTCCACAAACTTGCCCCCCAACAAATCTCTCGCGAACTCTCGTTCTGCCAAGGCCCTTCCGTTCTTGCCACATTCTTTTCGTAACACTGGGTTCTCCGCCAATTTAATAACAGCATCAGCAAATGCATCAGCGTTTTCTGGCTCTACGGCGATGCCGCATCGATTTTCATTAATCATATCAGCCAACCAGCCTGGATAGTTGTTCACCACAGGAAGACCGGAAGCAATATAATCGAAGAACTTATTGGGCGAGGTGCCATAATAGAAAGCAGGCACATTGGCCAGGACCATCAGTCCAATGTCGGCACGCTTCATCACCTCATTCAGTTCCTTCTTGGGCATCTGCCCTAAGAAAATGCAGTTGCCCAACTCCTCTTTCTCCGCACGATCCATCAGGTGCTGTCTCATTTTCCCTTCTCCAACGAACACCATCTTCACATCATTTCGGCCACGGCGTTTCAACACCGCAGCCATATCCAGTACCGCATCCAAACCATTGGCGATACCATGGGCTCCGGTAAAGACCGCAACTATGTCAGTTGCTTTTACTCCGGCGATAGCATCAGGCTTCTCATCCGATGGTGCGAACAAATCCAAGTCACATCCATTGGGCACCATTGCGATGGGTTTGCCTTTCTGGCTACGACGGCGGATACCTTCGCATATTCCGGGCGAAAGCCCGATACAGGCATCAGCGGCATGGTAACTGCGCTTCTCCAGCACACTCATGCCCCATAGGAAGAACGGATTCTTCATCCCCAAAGCCTTGGGTAGTTCCGGCCAAAGATCTCGCACCTCGAAGACGAACTTCTTCCTGCGGAACCATTTAGCCGCAATGCCGGGCAGACCATCTGTTAGCGGCGTGCTAGTGGCAAACAGCAGGTCATAGTCCTCTTTCAATGCCAACCCGACGGCTTTTCTGGCAAACTTCAGGAAAATAACAGCTCGTTTGCCAACGCTGTCTTTGTTCGAGTAAGGAAGCGAGATCTGAACGACATCTATACCGTCAATGTCACCACGATATATATTTTTGCTCGTAGCTGACAACCCGAGTCTCTTATGGTCTCCACCGCACACCATTGTAACCTGATGACCTTTCTGTATCAGCCTCTTTGCCATCTGATACGGGCGCAAGGCACCACCTGTGACAGGTGTATCAAAATGCTCTGCAAAATATATTACTTTCATTGAAATAACCTTATCGTAGTAGTTATTATATTCCTATTTGTAGTAAACTCAATCTGGCATGTAGCGTCTTTCACACCATAATACCCAGAATACCATCCTTCTTTTTCTTTTCTATCACCGACCGATTCAAAAGATATTTTTTCGGTATTCGTATGCCACAACTGTCTCCTCAGAAGGCTTTCTGGAGCCCCTTCAATCGAATCAGTTATTACCCATTCCGCACTCTCCTTCTTTTTTTTAACCGAACGGCGAATCATAATGCCTTTCCCTAAATGCTTAAAAGCCTCAACTACTCCCTCAAGGAGATAATAAGAGTCCTCTTCCTTTAATTCGACAATCCTGACTGTCGGAGGATAGAACCACATAAACCGTGTTCCCTTCTGCATCTGGTCGTTATCACCAAGCATGACGGTGTTATGAGACTCCGTACCTGCGAAATATCTCACGATATCGTTATCGGTATTATACATATACGAGCCGCCATCAAACAAAACGTTCTCACCCTTATACCACACGTCCACGTGAAGCTGGTCTCTACTGCCGTTATTCTTGAATAAGCCACACCTAAAAAAAGTCAGAGTTTCTTTTTCTCGAATCAAATAATAGCCACTTTTCGTAAACGCGACTAATCCATGTTTCATTTCTATTAAGGGATAGGCTTTCCTTGATGACGGCACATCTGATGTTACCCACAGTGCATCTTCAAAACAATCCCCATATAGAGGCTTCCCTGTCAACAACCGATGCAAAGCGTCCAGTTGAGGTCTATAATCCCTATAGTCTGCATCCGATAATGGAAAGAATAAGGCACCATCATTGGCACCATAGTTTGGCAGCCGACCATCCGTTGGTTCCTGGCACTGATAAAGAAAGTTAACTGACTTATACGCCTTCTCATACACGATGTCACTAAACATCACTCCATGCCTGTCAGCCAAAGCGATAGCGTATGTCAGCAGTTGAATCACCACCCTGTGATAATTCATCGAGTCCTGAATAAACGTACCGTCATCTTCTATCTGGTAGTTAATTTCCTGTTCAAACAAACGCTTGCCCCTCTTCTTCCATTTCGAGGCCCCTTTCAACATCGGGAACATCAAGCCCATCAGAAACAGTGTCAATGTCTCTGTCAGTGCATGATTGTTTCGTACGGCTATTAGCGAAAAGTTGATATTCTTCATCACATGATCAGTCTGCCAATAGATAGAGGTCATGATGGTCTTCCATCGATCTTCGGTCAAAGCCTCGCAATTTCTATAGAAATTGAGCGCGAACAGCCAGTTCAGGATTCTGATGCTTGTCTCCTGACTGCACTTATAGTTAGGTCCACAGTTCAGCGGATTCTTTTCTATCCAGTCCAGAATCTGCCCTATTGCAAACTCAGCATGGTCTTCATTAAAGTGGTAATCATACCGGCAAACCGTCAGCAGCCATGAGAATCGTGATTTTTCCCACACAAACTTAATATCTCCTGCCTCTTCTGAGAAATCATTCACTTTCGTCCAATGCTGATGTGCATCATACTTATAGCCGGTCTCAGGATTCGTCACCCAATCATAGTCCAGACCCAACGGCGTCCATGTCTTGCTGAAAAAAAGAACATCACCTTTCAGGATATGTCCTATCTTTTCCTTCAAAACAATTGACTGGATTCTGTCAACGATAACAGTATCCCTGTCATCAAAAAACCAAACGCCTCCCCTTCCACGCCATTCTGCAAGCGTAGGGATAGGTACTGGTTTTAACGATGTTGGGTATTTTCTTTCCAGCATACCTATCCTGCGGGCGAATTCGTAGAAAGAGCGGAAAGCAATATAACGAAGACTCTTGCTCTTCAATAACTGAATCAGGCCATTCAAGGTTTTTTCTTATTATCTAATTCGTAATATGTTTCCTTTCGATTATCTTTCAAAATGCGAAATGGATTCCCTGCGACCGTGCAATTATCTGGTATCGATTTGTTAACGACAGAGTTCGCACCGATTATCACGTTATTCCCAATGCTGATTTCCCCAAAAATCACGCTCCCCGCTCCGATATAAACATCATTTCCTATTACGGGTACTTTCTCATCACCGAAATTACGGCCTATTGTAACCCCTTGAGCGATCAAACATCTATCCCCAATGACGGCATGCGAATGGATCACGGTCGCCCCACCCCAATAGCCGATTCTGCAATCATGTCCTATAACAGCTGTGCCTGGGCACCAGCATCCGAACAAAAAGCGATTGGTCCAATCGACGCATTTAGAGATCCTCCGCAATTTATGTCTATATAACCAATGACTGAAACGGTATACGGAAAGCGGGGCATTATTCTTCATATCCTACAGATTTTAAACACGAAACAAATACACCCATATAATTGCCAAAAGAGAATTGACCAGTAATTCGTTCAAAAGAATTCTGCCCCATTCTCAAAACTTCATCTGGATTATCATATAAATAAATTAATTTGTCCAGGAGAAATACCTTGGTTATTATATCTGTCACGAAACCATTTACCCCATCGGCGATCAAGTCTAATTCAGTGCCATCAGCCCGGCCTGAGATTACGGGCAAAGAGCTCAACATACCATCAACAATAGCCAGCCCACCCAGCCCGGGAAGAGCCAAAACACTATACTTCTTCAGCATCACGTTCAACCCCTCTGTTACCCTTCCGTGAAAAACAACACGTTCCTCTTTCCCATTCATTGAGGCATATTTCTTTATTTCATCGAGGTAAGTCCCGTCCCCTATGATGTGCAAAAAAACATCGCTATACTTTTCGGATAATTCTTTTATCGCATCTATCAGGATCTCGAGCTGTTTCTGCGGCGTTATCGCCCCGACAAAAACGATATTAAACCCAGGATCTTTGACAACCTGTCCGGATCTCTTAATCTCTTTGAGTTTAGGCTCCGTATTGATGACATTGACCGCCTTAAATATCCTTTCCGGTCTGACGCCGATTGATTCAAAGTAGGATTCAGCCTGTGTTGAATATGCGAAAACAGCATCACAATGACATTCCATGAAGCGAATCCATTTATGAACAAGACCACTTAGACCAGTAGAATTCCTTCCCGCCAATGATCCCAGTGACCACCAGATAATCTTTTTCCGAAACAGTTTACTATACAGAAAAGCTATGGTTGCTGTGATGAAACTAGATGCTCCCTCAGTCAGAATAGCATCAGGTTTATGCTTAATCAATCGAAAAAAGAGAAAAGGATGATATACGATACTGATACCTCCATTGTTTGTTTTCCCCTTCACACGAAAAGTCAAGATCTGTTTATGAGAGAAACCGACCCGACCTGTATAGTTTTTCAATTTGGAGTTCGGGGCGTCCGTCCCATGCCATAATTCAAAGTCAACATTATTCAACTTTGAGATAGCCTCATATGTTCCTACGCGGTATGGGAACATGACCTGATATAAACATAATAATTTCATTGATTTATGCCCTATCTTCATTTTGATGAGAAGGAAGCCGACTTATATCATGTACTTCGTGCGACAAATCCACTATAGCATTTCCCCTCTCTTTTTTATAGTTATTATTGACCAGCACTGAATAACCGATTAATATTGCTAATGGGTTATAAATCAAATATGAACTTGAAGCCATAAAGGGTAGGATGCCTGATAGTGCAAATACCAACCACATCGTACGATACCCAAAACGGCTGGCACGGTAACTTACAAAAAGTTCAATAATTCCTATCAACATAATCAAAGTGCCAAATATAATACCAAAATCAGCATAAATTTCTATAAAAAGATTATGACAATATGCACCGTTTAAATAGCGTCGATCTCCAAAAAGGCCAAGACCAAGAACAGGATGCTCATTAATTGCTGCAACGACTTTATCGTAAATCTCATCTCGTCCACTCGTATAATTAATATCCCCTTCAGTTAAAAGCCTTAATGTTCGGGAGTTAATACCAATAGTATCAAGAAAAGAATCTAACTGGGGTAAAAGCATGATCATCAGCACGCTAGCTATGATAGCAAACCAACGAAAGCGACTGCGAGAGAGGAAAAGGTCTATAGCGACAAAAACAACAAATACAATAGCTGCCCCCCGAGATCCTATAGAAACAATTATTATAAAAATAATAAGACTAACAATAACGGGAAAGACTTTTCGCCGCGTGTACAAAATCATCATTGGCAACAAGCAACCGTAGGAGAACCCCATGCTATAACTATCAATCTCAAATTTTCCGCGAAAAAAAGCCAATGCATAAATGAAAACAAGAAATGCTGTCGTCCAGGAAATAATTACTGCAGAATGCTCAACAATCCGTATGTCGCGTACAGCAATCAAACATAGTGCACTAGGTATAACGACAGGTAAAAGAAAACGGAGCCCCTCCTTCGTAATATAGGGCAAGTTCGAAGGAAAAACGACAGCATGCAATAAAAGAATAAGCAATGCTATTAAGTAGACAATTATAAATAACGACGGTTTTCTTATAAAAGCAAGAATGATGGCGATTATCATAGGCACGGCTGTCAGAACAACTCGATATATTGTAGTTCCTTCCGGGTCAATACCATACAAGCCCATCAATACATACTGGAAGATAACAAGGGCTGACTGAATCAGAATAGCAATACAAATTAAGTAGTCAACTGCGGTTGACCAGCGCTTAGTTGTTTCATGTGTATAACTGCATTTATGCTCCATCTTGCTACTCTGTCAGGAAGGGCTACTCTAAAATAATCGGTAACCCGGAAGTTATATTATTACTATTAAAGCCAGTCATTCTCCACCACAAGACACAGGACTCTAGACTTAAAACCATTGTTTATTCTTGCGTACTACTCTGATGTATAACAAGTATGTTCTCGCCATTAGCCTATAAAATAGAGGAGTCCTCAATGACTTTCTATTATGTACATGCGGGAACGACTCGATTATAGTGTCCATTCTCTCAAAGCATTTTTCGATCTCAAACTCATCTTCATAAAGATCCCTACTGAGAGAACTAACCCGATTCTTTTCATCCTCATCAAATAAATAAACCTCTCTCAACTTGTCATAGATACTATAGGTTCTTCCATTCTCAGCGTAAGCAAAATTATTCGTATCTATACCGAAAATACCCGACGCACATTGCATATCATTCCTAGGATCAATATTAATCGTAATACATCCTTGAGAAATGGCATTGATGGAAGCTGTTCCCATTCCTACAAAAACATCAGTAAGTCGGAAAAGATCTCTCCCCAATCTAACGATATAACCGGCATACCGTATATCGAGATTCGGCAGCCCATATCGCTCATTATTATAATTATTCCGCAAAAATGTCTCTCGCCCTTTATCACTGCATCCGCCGGCTATAAGAAGAACGAAATAATGTGATGGATAGG
>JAEEII010000114.1 GCA_016281295.1 Bacteroidales bacterium | reverse complement strand
TCCACATTGGCGAACTTCAGGATGGCACTGACCACACCCATCAAAGCACCGCCGGCGATGAAACCTGAAGCGATGAGGGTTCCGCGGTTGTAACGGGCATCGTTGAGTGCTTTGTCCTTGCTGCGACTGGTGACAAACCATGAGATGGCACCGCCGATGAGCAACGGGATGTTAAGGTCAATGGGGATGAACATACCCAAGGCAAAAGGCAGGGCAGGCACCTTGCAGAAGTTGAGAATCAAGGCGATAGCGGCACCGATACCGTAGAGCAGCCAAGGAGCGTTGCCTCCCGACATCATGGGCTCGATGACAGCCGACATGGCGTTGGCTTGAGGGGCTACCAAGGCGCCTTCACCGACAAAGCCGTAAGCCTTGTTGAGGATCATAATGACGCCAGCAACGGTGGCGGCAGCCACAGCCACGCCGACAAACTTCCAAAGCTCCTGCTTTTTGGGTGTCGTGCCAATCCAATAGCCTACCTTGAGGTCGGTGATGAAGGCACCGGCCACAGCGAGGGCAGTGCAGACCACACCTCCGATAATCAACGTCGCACTCATGCCTTGTGGCCCCGTGAGTCCAGCGGCCACCATCACAATGGAAGCCAGAATCAAAGTCATCAAGGTCATGCCACTAACAGGGTTGCTGCCTACGATGGCAATGGCGTTGGCGGCCACTGTCGTGAACAAGAAGGCGATGACAGCCACCACGAGGATGCCGATGAGGGCGTGCCAGACGTTGTGTACAACGCCAAACCAGAAGAACAGGAAGGTGATAACTAAAACGGCGATGATGCCGATGACCACAGTCTTCATCGGGATGTCCTGTTGGGTGCGGTCAACGGATTCAGTAGCGGCTTTCTTGCCCTTGAACTCGTTGGCAGCCAAGCCCACGGATGATTTGATGACACCCCACGACTTGATGATGCTGATGATGCCGGCCATGGCGATGCCGCCGATGCCGATATGGCGCGCGTAGTCCTTGAAGATCTGTTCGGGAGCCATCTGACCAATGGTGAGTTTCACATCCGTGTTCATCAAGTCGATGATGCTGTCACCCCAGATGAGGTTCATGCCGGGGATGATGATGAACCAAACCAGCATGGAACCGCAGCAGATGATGAAAGCATATTTTAAACCAATGATATAGCCTAACCCGAGGACTGCCGCACCTGTGTTCACTTTGAACATCAATTTTGCCTTGTCGGCCACTGCGGCGCCCCAGCCCATCATGCGGGTGGTGATGGTCTCTGACCACCAGCCAAAGGTGGAGACGATAAAGTCGTACAGACCGCCAATTAAGCCGCTGACTACCAGTAACAAAGAGTCCTTTCCTTTCTTCTGTCCGCTGACCAGTACCTGGGTGGTTGCGGTGGCTTCAGGGAAGGGGAACTTGCCATGTTGCTCCTTCACGAAATATTTCCTGAAGGGGATGAGAAACAGGATGCCCAGGATGCCTCCTAACAACGAGGCGATGAACACTTGCCAGAAGTTGATTTCGATTTGGTATCCTCTCCCTTGCAGGATGTATAGAGCAGGCAAGGTGAAGATGGCACCTGCGACCACGCCGCCGGAACAGCCTCCGATGGACTGGATGATGACGTTTTGCGACAAGGCATCGTTTTTCTTGGCCAACCCCGTCAAGCCAATGGCAATGATGGCGATAGGGATGGCAGCCTCAAACACCTGACCGACCTTCAAGCCGAGGTAAGCCGCTGCCGCCGAAAAGAGGATGGTCATCAACAGGCCGATGCACACCGACCATACCGTGACCTCCTGGTATTTCTTGTTCTTGGATAAGATAGGTTCGTACTCTTCGCCTGGCTTCAGCTCCCGCTGCGCATTCTCAGGCAGTTTGAATTGATCATTTTCCATTATGTTTAAGTGTTGATTATCAAAGACAGCAAAGATAAAAAAATAGTTGCTTGACAGAGAAATGATTCCTAGAATTTTAAAAAAAATGACAAATTAATTTGTCTATTTGGAAAGTTTACTTTACTTTTGCAGCGTAAAACCTTTTAAAACTAAGTGCTATGAAGAAAAATTATTTGTTTCCCCATCGGTTCAGAATGATCGGATGGGTGCTGGTCATCACAGCGGTGGCGGCCTTTATCGTAACCCGAATTTGGTTCCCGAACTTGAGCATCAAGATGCCTTCGTTGTATTTCGATACCTTTTTTGATGATGAAAATGAAAGTGGATTCTTCCGTATGGCAAGAGCGGACACCCTTTCCTTTGCCATGCCTGTTTTGACCATCGGGCTTCTGTTTATTGGTTTCTCAAAAGAGAAAGTCGAGGACGAGTTTGTGCAGTATCTCCGTACTCAAAGCCTGATTTGGGCTACATACGTCACTGCGGCATTATTTATCATTGCCACACTGCTCATTTATGGCATTTCTTATCTCTATGTCCCTTTTTTGGTTTTCTTCGTGTTCCTTATCCTGTTCATCGTCAAGTTTCGAATCGAAGTTCACAGAGCAAACAGAGGAGGCGTGCAATGAAGAATCGCTTGAAAGTGGCGCGGGCTGAGAAGGATCTCACGCAGGAGGATTTGGCCAAGCTTATTGGGGTGAGCCGTCAGTCCATCAATGCTATTGAGTCGGGGCGTTATATTCCTTCGACGGTTTTGGCCTTGAAGATGGCGCAGGTGTTCGGGAAGTCCGTGGAGGAGCTTTTCCTCTTGGAAGATGATGATTGAGGTTGCTGGTAGAGGCGGTGGTTGCATCGTCTCTACCGCAACAACACATTCCCGATGCTGCATTCCAGGCATCGTTTTCGGCGACAATAGTGGTTGTAGAGATGCAGCATGGCCTGCGACTGCATGGCGTTGTCGGCCTTGATGCCGATGGCTTGGAAATGCCGAATGACGGTGTTGTCCTCAGCGGCAAGGTCTTCCATAAAGTGTAGGGCTTTCTCACATTGGGTCTCGTCTTTGTGAAATTTTCCATAGCAGAACAATAGTGGGGTTACGGCATTGATTATCAGCACGTCGGCAGTACCTTCGCCTAGTCGTTTGGGTTGTTTATGGTGGTTTTTCAGGGCGTTATCCGTTGTAGAGACGTCATAATATGGCGTCTCTACATTATATGGTGTCTCTTCAAACCGGTAATGCGTATCCCAATAGTCGGATGCTGTCACGTCGAACAGGGTTTTGATTTCATCTGCTGATTCAGCCGTTGTTATTTTTGAAAAAAGACATCCATGTAGGTGTATAATCTGGGCCAGCTGAGCCAGCCGTATTGTCGGGAAGTTCACGGGTCGCATCCTCATGAACTTCCATCGTTCCTCGGGCATCATCAGCAATCCAAACTTGGCCCGCATCACGTTGAATTCCCGTTGAAGTAGTAGGGGATAGGTTTCTTGAGAGGGGTAGTTAAGGAATCCCGCGCAGCCAAGCAACATGGCTTCCACTTGCGTCAGTTGGTCGGCGTGTTTCAGCAGGGTCTTGAAGGGCAGGAGCGAGGCGAGGGTCTCAAACGACTCGTTGTTGACTTTCATGCCGAGGTAACGCATCAGCAGTCGGTAGAGCGTGTCTTCCCAGTCGAATTGA
>JAEEII010000113.1 GCA_016281295.1 Bacteroidales bacterium | reverse complement strand
TTAGCGCTGATGAAACCCTACTATTACATGGTCAGCGTGATCAAACCCGGCAACAACGGAGAATATAGCATCGTGGTCGAAGCACAAACCTTTGAAGACCCGTCGCAATGGGTAGAAATCATCGGCAAAGCACCTTTCAAATACGGCATCGATGAAATCAAGTTCCGTCCGGGCATCCATGCCAAGACCGGCTTGAGCTTCGAAGTCGGAACCAGTCGTACAAACGCACAAGCCATTGAGGTTGGCGCGGTAGCCGAGTGTTTCCCACAAGGGCTGCCCATGATGGCAGACAATCCCCCCGACCGATTCCTGCTGACCTTTTATCTCGCCTATCATTGGGGGTCGAGATTCAACAAATAAAAAAAATAAAACAAAAAAAACGGGGAGGCTTTCACCTCCCCATTTTTAACTATTGATTCAGATAAGATCAATACACCATGAACTTCACGCTTGAGGTGTTCTGGCCAGCATTCAGGCGAAGGATATAGGAGCCTGACGACAAGCCGCTCACCTCAACGTTAATCTCGTGAGCACCCTCGGAGAAGTTACCCAGATTCTGGTTGCCCACCATACGGCCCATGAGGTCGAACACTTGATATGACACATTCGAATTCTGGTTCAGTTCGAAGGACACCTTGGCGGCATCGCGAACCGGGTTAGGATACATAGTGACTGAGGTCTTGGTCTCAGCAACAGGCATCTCAGGAACGCTGCTGCCACTGTTCAGACGGTAGTTCTCGCAACGGAAGAGGCCTCTGCCGTAGGTAGCGGCATAGATGACACCTTGATTGTGGACACCCTCAACAGGAGTCATAATCACCAAAGTATCAACAATCATAGGCACATACTGAGTTTCCTGGAAGAGGGTCTGTTGTTTCATTTCCATCACCGGAACATCACCAACATTGGTACCTTGGGCAACCCAAACAGGCATGCCTTCGATATTGGTAGTTCTATAGATACCATGCTCAGTACCGATGATCACATCACCAGTGGTCATTTCGAAGATGCTGGAATAGACAGGCATCGCAGGAAGGGCACCCTGCTTAGCGACAAAGTTAGGCGTCTCAGCCAAAGCGTTGTTGCAATAGAGCACATAGTTAGCATTACCATAGTTACCGAGGGTCACCACAACCTTTTTATTATCGTTGGAGATAGCCGCACTGGTGACACATTGACCATCAACATTCAGGTCAATGACAGACACTTCAGGAGCGAAGAGATCTGAAGTAGGTGTAGAGGTAAGGGAATCATAAGCAGCCAACATGTTGGTGACACGGATCAGTTTACCGTTTCTGGTACCGACAAGCACCATATCGCCATCAGCGCTCACGGTGATGCATGAAGCAGCGGCATCGAGAGTGGCTAATTTATACCATTCAGTGGGTTTGTTGAACACCAAGCCCATCATGGTGTAATAGAGGGCGCTACCGTCAGCAACATAGAATTTGGTAGCGATCGGGTCTTTCACCAGCAGGGAGTCACTGAATTGAGGCATTGAGTCATTGAAGTGCATCGAGTCAATAGCCACTGAATAGAAGGGGTATGAGCTGTTATGGCTACGGCATTGGATTTGATCGCCAGGACCAACATTCTGCTTGCACTTGAACCAAACAGAATCCACACTGTTTTCATAGTTGTAGCTTTCCCAGAGGGCGATAGGCATACGGAAGCCCGTGAAGCTGAAGCTTTGATTGGCATTGAAGTTGGTATGGTCATAGTCAACACCACCGGTTTCAGTACGAACGATACGACCGTCTTTGCAAACCAGGAACAACTTCAAAGGATCGATGGTAGAGGCAGCGCAAGGACCTGCGTGGCAAGTGTCATCGAAATTGCCATAATAAGAGGGGCTGTTGTAGGGGAACAACGGGACAGCTTTTTGATCCTCAACGCCATCCAGATAAACTGGACCGAAATCCAACAGGCCAGCGACAACGCTGTTCACGATGCCGGTAGGAGCCACGTTGAAGCAACGGGTTGAAATGTAACCTCTGTTGCAGTTCTCAAAAGTCATATACATAGAAGCATCGAACTGGCCTTTGAAGACACCGCCATCCGTACCAATATAAACTTGATTATTGTTTCTGGGATTGAAAGCCATGGCATTGAGACCCACATGCACATAGTTGTTCAAGAAGAAGCTGCCAGTGTTACCATCGGTTAACTTGATGGCAAGATAGTAAGCTTGAGGATCATTAGCGGGTCTATCCAAACGCCAGAGGTTATAACTCAAGACAAAAACGCTATACGCATTATTGGGAGCGACCACGAGGCCATGGTTGAACATGCCCCAGGACTCATAGACTTGATGTCCGATGTCACCATTGACAGCGTTTAAGATCACACGCCAAGTTTCGCCTTGGTCCTCTGAGAGGTAAATGTAATTGTGTTTGCCTTCCAAATTGACATCAGCGGCATAAATCACATTTGCATCTGACGGAGCCACAGCGATGTCAAGAATGCATTCGGACACTGCGAGAGAGTCAATCATATTGGCTTCATTATAATGAATCTCGGCCTGTGAATGAAGAGCCATGGCATCAAGGGCACCAATGTACAAAGCACCCTGAACAGAAGCAACCACTTTGTGATCAGCGGTAACCTTCACGGCAGCGGCATTATCGGTGATAGGAGCACCAGCCTTATCTTTGGCGGTTTGCCAAACAGCATTAGGATCATTGATGTTAGCCAGCGAGAGATATTTCACACCCGCGTTGGTGGCCACGATGATTCTGTTGCCATCCACAGCGATATCATTGATAAAGCTCCAATCATCAACATCACCGAGGGTGGAAGGAATGGTGCTTTCCACGCGTGACATCTTGTTGTTTTTGATTGTGTAAAGACCTGTGCCAACGAAGCTGTTAGCGTATGACAGGTCGGCCATGCCGTTGTAATTCACAGCGCTTCCGCCATCACCAGTACCCACATAAATGGTACCGTCTTCGGCTTGGGCCATGCAGCTGACCATCAATTCCTCACCAACATGATGCCATGTGATGCCCTTGTTCCAAGTATAGAACACGCCACCACCCATCGAACCGATATAAACCTCATTCGGGTTTTGGTTGTTGTACAAAACTGCAGTGGTTCTACCACCCATGTTCACAGGACCCATTGAACGCCAATAGAGATCGCCGTCTTCCTTTGAGCTCAAGGCAGCGGCTTGCTGTGAGGCTTGAATCATCCAAGCAGGGTCAATCATACCCGTGTGCTGATTGACACGCATAAGGTTAAGCTCCGACACTGCGGAAGCGGTTTCTTTTGCTCGAGGCACATAATGGCCGCCTTGGTCGGCCATGACAGACTGACCCAAGATCATGATTACCAAAAGTAAACTGATAGGTAAAAATCTTTTCTTCATATTACGTAATTTTGATTGAATTTCAGATATTTACAAATAATAACACTAATTACACTACTAAAGATTAGTCTGCAAATATAAAACATTCTTCCAAAGAAAAATTACTTTGGAAGAATTTTTTTTGCTTTTTTAAAACAATTTAACAGATTGCAGGCTGTTTTAGAAAGCGGCAATGTCTTTTATCTGAATCCAACCCACACTACCATTGGCAATTTTAATCTTGTTCCATTCCTCATTGGCGTCAAGGATTCGCACTTTGGCACCTTCATGAAGCACAAACAAATCGACGCTGGACACGCTGGGTGAACTTTTCACCATGACCGTAGAGGTCATCACGATGGCTTCATCCTTATGACGGGCGTCTTGATAGTTTTGGATAGCGAAGAACAACGATAAGGCTAACACCACGATGAAGAGGATACCTGCAAAAAAACCAGCCTTTCGCAATCCCATCCTCCTTGACATCAAGAAGGCGAACAACGACAACAGCACTAAGGCAAAGGCTATTACGCTCACCCAAGCCCAGCCATCGACGGGAAACAGAGTCTTAAGGCTGTCCCACCAACGGGCGATAAACGACTGGGGCAGCTGCTCTATCTTATCAACCACAGCTTTGTTGGCAATCTCCAGGTTGGTCCTGATATCCTCGTTGCCTGGATCCAACTTCAAGGCCTTTTCATAAAACAAGATGGCGTGTGGGAAGTCTTTCATCTTATAGTAGGCGTTTCCCATATTAAAATACAAGGGAGCCGACTCCAGTCCCGCCTCCATCACCTGGTTATATTTGGCCACGGCTAGTTCAAAGTCGCCGTCATTATAGGCTGTGTTGCCCTCATTCATCCACTCATGATAGGATGCCGTTTCTGACTGCGCGAAACATCCATTCACCATTCCAAGCATCAGCAACAAGATGACTGCTTTCATATACTTCTTCATAACTCTAAATTCTAAATTGTTAATTTAAATCCTAACCTCCGCGTTCTCCACGCTCATGATTGCCTTGAGTCCTTTATTATAAAGGTCTTCCATCTTAGAAGCTGCGTCACCAGGAGCGAAGCGAGCGAACTCACAAGTGTTGAGGGTGTCAACAAACTGATCTGACAAGGCCTCATCCATGCCTTTAGCCATCATGGCCTGTTTCACAGAATCCATGGAAAGCACAGAACGCTCAATCCCGAGTTTGTCAGAGATATAGCCCCACAAGGCTTGCGACATCTCCTCATAGAAATGGTTTTGGTCGCCCGCTTTCAGGAACCCGTGGGCGTTCTTCAGCCTGCCCTTAGCGACTTTGGTAGCCTGACGGTTGCGCACTAAGACCACATCTTGTTTATACAGTCTGCGTTTCCTGACGATGATCAAGGCCAAGATAAACAGCAGCAGCAGCGCGGCCATCACCACGAAATAAGCCATTGAAGCGAAGAAATGGGTGTTGACGGGACGCAAGGATGATGAATCTGTCATGATATGGCGAATGTCGCTTCCCAAATATTTGATGCCTTCCTGCGTGGTGGCATAGACACCGCCTTCGTTTGAGTCTCCTCCTGTGCCTTTAGCCACACTGAGTTCCATGGGAGCGGAATGCAAGGTGACATATTGGCCTTTAGCGGGGTTGAAGAATGAGAACTCCACGGCCGGGATGCTGAAGTTGCCAGCCCTTCGTGGGATTACCAGATACTCCGCTTTTTTAGTGCCATTCATACCATTGCTGTTGGCATCCACTGAAGAGGAGAGTTTGGGGTCATACACCTCGAAGTCGGGAGGAAACACGGGCGCAGGCATGTTGAGCAACTCAAGATTACCGCTGCCAGAGACGGTGACGGTAAACGTGGCCGCCTCGTTGGTGCTTAACTCTGTGCGGTCGATTGCCGCCGAGAAGTTATAATTACCCACGGCACCTGAGAAGCTGTCGGGCTTGCCATCCACCGGAAGTGCTTTGACATCCAATGAAACCGTAGAAGAAGTCAACGTCTTTTGGACATTGGTATAGCCACGGTTGAAGAAAGGATCATTGAAGAAGATGTCGAACGGGTCGTTGCTGTGCCGTGGCTGACGTTGGGTTTGTATTTGTGCGATGCAGTCGATACCCATCGGTTCAACAGTCAGCTTACCTGATTTCTGGGGGATCACGACCACCTTTTTCACTTCGGCGGTGGAATACTCGATACCGTTGACCACTTCAGACGACTGACGGATGTTGCCGTTGTCGTTGATCTCTTTCATCCAGAAGCCAGCGTAGGAAGGCATCTTGGAGACCGAGAGTTGGGACACAGGCAGGCGGGTATAGAGCTTATAAGTCAGCACCACAGGTTCACCCACATAAGCCGACCTTTTAGAGGGGATGAGTTTCAAGAACAAGTCCTTACCGCTCACCTGAGGATCATCGGTGTTATGTGTGGAGGAAGACCCTTGTTGCGACCCTTGGGAAGGCCCCTGGGCAGAGGCACCGGCATTGGGATCCCCGGGAACGACGGTGATGGAGAACGGCTCGCTTTCGACCTTATTGCCATCCACCACGTAGGAAGCGGGGCCAATCGTGAAGTTTCCTTCCTTCTCAGCACGCAGCACGTAGGTGTAGGTGTTGCTGACGCTGCGCGTCATAGAGCCATTTACAATCTGAACACTCGAACTCGTGGAGTTAAAAGGGCCTCCGACAACAGAAAAGCCTTCAAAAGAAGGAGCGGAGAATTTCTTCCCATCCGCATTTGCCTCAAAGGCTACACGGAATTGTTCTCCCACCGATACCTGACGTTTCGCCGACACCTTAAGGGTGGCATCCTGCGCATAAGCCCCACCCAGCACCAAAAGTGCCATCAATAATCCAATAATTCTTATTTTTTTCATCCTTATCCAACCCTCAAAAGGGCTCCCTCTAAATGCTTAATTCTAAATTCTTAATTTGTTACCAATCCTTATCCGTTTTCCGTTTGGGTTGCGTGCGGATCTTCTGCTCATTCACCTTCTCCATCGTCTTCTTCTCCTGGTTTTCCAAGGCGTCCAACATCCTTTGCACATCTTCTTTCGACATCTCTTGCGGGCTTTGCTGTTGTTGGTTCTGTTGCTGTTGATCCTGCTGTCCTTGTTGGTTTTGTTGTTGTTCTTGCTGTTGTTCCTGCTCTTGTTCTTCTTGTTGCTCCTGCTGCTGTTGTTGCTGCTGTTGGTTCTCGCCCTCCTGTTTCTCGAACACCGCGCTGACAGTCACGTCGAATCCCGGCATGGTGAAGAAATTACCCAGGGGTTGCACATGAACCGCAGTGTCACCAGTCTGATGGATCTGGTATTCCTTAAACTGGTAACCTGGCTCGGGAGCGTTTCTCAGCGTCACCGTCTCTCCTCTTGTCGCCTTGTCAACATCGAGCAGCACATGTCCACCTTCAACCAGCGTGTCAGGTGACACCTTATAATAATCTTGCGCCTCACCGAACACGGCTTTCACGGTCACGTCATCATCTGGCATTTGGAAGACATTCATGTCAGACACCGGCGCAGTGGTGGACGGGTCGTTGTCACACACGACATACAGCTCGTTGAGCTGGTAACCGCTGGCGGGTTTCACGATGATGCCGATATTTTGTCCTGGCAAAGCCAGTGAGTCGGTCACTTGAATCTCGCCATTCGAAACGGTATCGATGCTGACCTTAAGGGCAGTTCTAAAGCGAGCCGACACAGTGACATCGAAGTCGGGCATCTGGAACACCGTGTCATTCACTGGCACTGAGTCAGTGGGATTACCGGTACGGGTAACGAAATAGGCATCCACCATATAACTCGGTTCAGGTTGCGCGTGCAGAGTGACCTGTTGGCCTGCGATAGCCTTGGTACGGTCAGCCGAGATGGTGCCATGACTGATTTTGTTGTCGATGGTGATTTTATGTGACAGTTTAAACTCGGCAGTGACCACGACATCAAACTTCGGCATCTCGAAACGGCTTCCACTGACATCGACCGTCACCTGCTGGTCGTCGGCTTTGACCACCACATATTGTGACAACGCATATTCCTCGTCAGGCTTTGCAGTCAGGGTCACCATCTGTCCGTTGAAAGCCATATCGTCGCTGGCCTGAACGGTTCCATGAGGGATTGCCGGATTGACCCAAATATGGCTCTTCACTAAATGGGCGCGGCAATACTCGAGGTTATACAAGGCATCGGCGTTGTCGGGATTGAACTTCAGCG
>JAEEII010000112.1 GCA_016281295.1 Bacteroidales bacterium | reverse complement strand
TCAAACCCAAAATGAAACGTTTTCTGCGCCAGCCGTGTTGGAAATCAAGGAAATGGCGCGTAAGATCACGGCACTCTACCACGAAGTCATGAAAGCCTACCACGATCTTGACTTCACGGCACTCGACTATGCCTATCAGATTGAGGAACAGATTGATAGCTTCACGGAGACCATGGAATCGCAACACATCCAGCGACTTGTGGCGGGACAATGCACCCCGCAAGTTGGGGCGGAATACATCTCACTAGCGCAAAACGCCGAGCGTGTGGCCGACCATTTCATCAATGTGGGAAAGAGTATCAGGAGTTTCGCGTAAGATCGCACATTATCTATATCTATCTGCGATACAATTGATGGTTTGTCGCCGATTTTCCTCATATCGATTTCGATTTTCCGTTTTTAAAGTCATTTTACCAGGCTCCTCTTCATTCATCGAGGCTATCGGTTCGAACACCAAATGCATCTGGCTATAGGCATTTTTATCTTCTGGCGTAGCCACAGACAATCCGCGCCTTCGTCAACGGGCTTTGGAAACCTCTACAACAAGGTAACTAATCTTTCAAACACCCGATAGGCACAACAAACACTCCGTCTTCACGGCGGTAGGCATACATTCCCACGCCCACCAGCACCATCATGAACGACGGCTCTTTCATCTTCTCCGTGTCAATCTTACCCGAAAGATTTATCAATGATGCTGCACCTTCATTGATGAGGTCGTCGCCACCCAGCTTTATCTCAACCAGACCGTAACGGCCATCCCTCAAATGTACAACTGCGTCACATTCCAGTCCGTTCTTGTCCCTGAAGTGATACACCTTGCCATTAAGAGCCTCGGCATAAGCTCGGAGGTCTCGCACAGCCAGCGTCTCATACATCAAACCAAATGTGTTCAAATCGTTTACCAAGTCTCGAGGGCCTATGCCCAATGCAGCCGTGGCAATCGAGGGGTCGGTAAAATACCGCGTGTCGCTCGTCCGTATCGCCGTCTTGCTCCGCAAGTTGGGATTCCATGCCTCGCTGTCCTCAACCACAAAAATCTCTTTCAATGCCTTGATGTACGATGCGATGGTGTCTTCCGACAAAGCGTCCGACTCATTCGCAATCAAGTCTGCCCTGATGGTGCCGCACGATGCTTGGCTGCCTTGGTTTCGCGCCAGTGAGCGCAACAGGCGGTGAACCCTAACGGGGTCGCGATCCACACCGTCCACCTTCGAGATATCACGTTTCTCTACCGCCTCCACGTAGTCAAACGCCTGGTCTAAAGCTATCTCGTTTTCCATCCCCACCGCCAATGGCCATCCTCCGCGACAGGTCAAGAATGCAAGCTGCTCAATGGACATGTCGTTGACAGCACCAATCTGTTCGGGTGACTCGAACAATTCAGCCAGTGACACCTCGCCGGTCGATTCTTGCGACTCCCAAAGGCTCATGGGGCGCATCCTCAGCCACCCAATGCGTCCTGTTCCCGAGTGAACCACCTTACTCATGTCGGCTGGAACGGCTGAGCCAGTCAGAATAAACTGACCCAGCGGGCCGTGGTCTGATTCAAAACGAATGCTGTCCCACAACTGAGGGGCAATTTGCCATTCATCAATAAGCCGGGGAAACTCACCTTTCAACAGCAGCTTCGGGTTCAGCGATGCCATTTTGATGTTCTGGTCAACCATACCAGTTTCCGTCATATACTTCACACTCTTGGCAATATGGATTTTCTTTTTGCGTTCACCCGTTTGGCTAAAATTCATTCACCTGTTTGGCCAAAAATCATTCACCCATTTGGCCAAATACCGTTCGCCCAAAAAGGTCGCACCTTAACCCGATTCAAGTTTTGCAAGCCCATTTTATTTGCCCAAGGCAGCGTTGAAGATGTCAGTCTGTCACTATACCGCTCCTCACCGATAAGGTTGCAGAAGTCAATGTAGTCCATGCGGAAGTTGTCGAATCGTTCTAACCATGCCAACCATTCACTTCGTTATCCTATACTTCCTATTTTTATACTCCCCCTCCACTTCAAGGATGCCTTCGTCCATGAGCCGCTTGTGATGGTCGTTTTATCAGACTCCTCTTCGTTCATCGAAACTATCAAATCAAATATAGAGTCTCATCTATTTTTTCTCTTCCTGTATTTTTGATTCCTGTCGTTGGGCTTTTCTGGAATAGTCATTTCCAAAACACCCATATCAACAAGAGGCTGGATGTGCCTTTTGCGATTGATAGACTGATTGGACAGTCCCAATCTGGCCAATATCTCTTGTGCCGTCCTCGGAACGGAACAGTAATTCACGACATCCCTTTGTGCCTTTGTCAATGCAGATTTCCGAATTTTTTCTTGGTTACTTTCTTGGTTACTTTCTTGGTTACTTTCTTGGTTACTTTCTTGGTTACTTTCTTGGTTACCTTCTTGGTTACTTTCTTGGACACTTTCTTGGACACTTTCTTGGTTCATTTCTTGGATACCTTCTTGGTTATTCGCGCCAGGCTCTCTCTTGATAATAATCACAAATTCATGGATTCTTTCCTCGTTCTTGAACGTCACCTCAAGGCCCTCTTCCAAAGCTCTCAGAATGCCGCTACCTGCACCAGTATAGGGCAAAAGGTAGTTGGCATTGGTAAACAGGAACTGGTTGCGTGGCATAGAGGTCCCTTTAGCAATGTCGTCCACCGTCAGGCCGTTGGGCAACTCTCCTGGGCTATGAATCTCCACCCTGTTATCAAAGATGAAAATACGGATAGGAGCCTTCCAATTGAGCGAACG
>JAEEII010000111.1 GCA_016281295.1 Bacteroidales bacterium | reverse complement strand
GATAGATGCCCTTGTTCCAGTTTGAAGCGTCGATGTGAGTTGTTGTTTTGTGTTCTGTGTTTTCGGTTTCAAACACCTTTTGGCCTAAGAGGTTATACACCTCCACTTTCTTTATGTTTGCCCCTTCCACAGTAAATTGGCCGGAGGTCGGATTGGGATAGAGTTTGGTGTTGGCTGACATTTCAGTCACGGTTAAGAGTTCTTCGTCAACGGAGACCATGAATTCTACCCTTTTATCGCTTGATTCAACGAAAACAAAGGTGGTAACCTGTCCTTTGACATTTTGGGCATTGGGTCTCACCTCAAATTGTAAGTTTTCACCTTCGTTTAACATATACGGCAGTGCATGTTCAGGAGCGATTTCCAGATAGGACACTCCAAGGGGATTTTCAACTTCATAGATTTGGGTAATCTCGATAGGAGTATGCGTGCCATAGTTGCCATTGACCACGTATGGAGTGGCCACAGGTTCGGTTACGGTTAACTCAACGAAAGGTGCGCCAGGGATATATAACCCCATGTCGTATGCTTCGTCGATAACCATGGCTGTTACCAGATATTCACCTATGGAAGTGATGACTTGAATCTTATAGGAATAATAGTCATCTTTTAAGGGTGCATATTGCAAATCCAGTGTCACGGTCACCGATTGGCCTGCTTCCAGCGTATAGGGTAAGACTGGATCTCCGACATTGATAGCAGAGCCGCTTTCAGGAATGACATCATTAATTGTCACTGTTTCTGTTGTTTGGTTGATGATATCGAAGGTCTTGTGTTGACCCATTTCCGTGAAGATGATGGTATCAGTGGAGAGGATTAGCTCGCTGGTAGGTTGGTGAGCTCCAACAGTGAAGTGGTGAGGGTCCAACTCGGCAAAGACAGGTTGGGTGTAACGGTGACCTGACTCATCAGCACCGAACACATAATAATTGATTTCAGAGCCACCTTGGAATCCGGTGATATAACCGACATATTCATCAGGATTGCCCGTGGCTGTCATCTGAGCCACTTGATAGGCACCGCCGTCAACACTATAATAAACAAGGAGTGAATCTTGTTTCAAGGCTTGTCCGCTATAGGCGATGAATTTGCTGACCACTGGGTATTGGGCTTGCCATTCTTGTTCGCCGTGCAGCACATCACGATGATCCACAAAGAGCATGTCGAAATCCATCACGCCACGGGTACGGCAATGAAGGGCATCGGTGTTTTCCCAGCCATTCCAATAGCCATCGTTATAGGTCACGCCAACGATGTCGTATCCAGGCATGGCCTCTTGATACACTTGCAAGGCCATTTGGTTATAGTTGCTATTGTCGCCCATCGGCACGTAAACGGTTTTGTTCAGAATCAGGCTGTTGGTGTAAGGAGCCACGGTATAGCCTCCGGGTTCTTGCACACGGTAAACATGGTAAGGATAGCCCCAGCAACAGTTGGTGGTGGCAAAATAGTTAGCCACTTGCTCATAATCGGCATAATGTGAGTTGTTTTGCGGTAATTGTGCAATCAAAATCTTATCGGGAGCCAGGTATTTTCCCCAGCAGTCCACGTGAGCGATATAGTCGCCTTGGGGGTCAATGGTGACATGGTAAGGATCGATGCCAAGATAATCACGCATTTTTTGGCGAACATTTTGTTCATCGTAGTTATTTTCCTGGAATACAAGATTATCGCTCACGCCGTGACCACGACCGTCTTCCATCATGTTGCCGCCAGTATGTTCAAGGTTCATGCCGTACATAGGGATGTTCCAGAAGTTGGCGAACACCTGCGACATGTTGTCGTCGTTGGGACGAGGACGGTTGTAACGGTTATCCACAATGGCTGGATTGCGGTCTTCAAAGATATACCATGGACCGTAGTCGCGTACCCAATAGGAATCGGATGCAGCGTTGACAAAAGAGACGTTGCTCATGTTGACTCCTGCGTTTTGGAAACTGTTTTGGGCACTGCTTTGCTCATAGCTGGAAACAATGCAATATACATGGCAGTTGTTAGCCAATTGAGCTACGAGACTGGTGGGAATACCGAGAGGATAACGGATCATCACGCCTTGCATAGGTTCAAACTCTGCCACAAAACGAGGCTCTCCTGTAGGAGGAGGTGTCTCCGTGAAATTGATGGCTCTCACAGGAGTGTTCATTTCTTCTTCGGAGAGGTAGTGCCAACGCATCCAGTCGGGTCTCCGATTTTGGGCTTGGAGTGAAGTTGCCGCCATTAAAGCGATCAAAGCAAAAGAAAAGAAAATTTTTTTCATGATATTGTAATAGGTTTATTCTTTCATTTGAAGCGGCAAAGATAATAATTATTTATTTTTGTAAACGATAAACTTTATTGACATGAAAGCATCCATATCTTATCAAGAATTGCAACGGCTCATCACCGAGCAAACCCATCAACCCATTAGCTTTGAGTTTGTTGATGGAAAGACCGTAAAAGTGCTGTATGAGGTGAATCTCGGCATCATGAAGAGAAAAATAGGTATCAATTTAAAAGTGCTTGATATCGTGGGCAGCGATTTGAGGGTGCAGTATTCAACTGGTTTTGGCATGGATGGCCTTGTCGGAATGGCCTTGAACATGGTGAAGGACAAAATTCCTGCTGGTTTGTTAGAGGAACAGCCTAATCAGGTGCTGATGGTTCATTTGGGCAACCTCGAAAAGATAAAACCCGTTTTTGATCGTATTGATGTGAAAGATTTGAATGTGTTGACAGAAGCTCTGGAAGTTACTGGTGATTTTAAGTGATGTACTTCACGAGAGTCTTGTGACCCGCAGCCAAGCTTTATAAGAGAAAAAAAATCCCGTCAGCAATGGCGGGATTTTTTAGTGTAGAATATCTTCCCTCTCTACCTCGGAGAGGGGTCTGTGGTGAGGTTTACGCTTGTTTGCGAGCCTCAATCAGCAGATCCAGCATCTTGATAGCCGAATCGCTAATCACGGTACCTGGACCGAAGATGGCCACAGCACCGGCGTCGTAGAGGAACTGGTAGTCCTGTGCGGGAATCACACCACCCACGGTGACCATGATGTCGGGACGACCGAGTTTCTCCAACTCGGCGATGACTTGTGGCACCAAGGTCTTGTGACCTGCAGCCAACGAGCTCACGCCCAAGATGTGGACATCGGTCTCCACAGCTTGTTTGGCAGCCTCGGCGGGGGTCTGGAACAGCGGACCCATAT
>JAEEII010000110.1 GCA_016281295.1 Bacteroidales bacterium | reverse complement strand
TTCAGCGAAAAGGCCGAAAGAATTGTGTCTTTAATAGTTTTCTTGGGACCGATGTTTTTATTGTTGAAAACGAGAGCGATAAAAAAACAATTGTGGACAAAATAAAACCGCACTCTACATTACCTCTCTGTCAGATTGGAATGTATGCGGTTTTATTTTATTCTGCAAAGATACATCACTTTTTTGAAATAACAACAAAAAAGTGGAAAAATCACCGACTCGCCTGGATGAACGCCATCCCTGCCTGGAGTCGCTTCAGGGTTTCTTCCTTGCCGATGAGATACATGATGTCGGTGGAGCCACCCGGAGTGGCCAACAATCCCGACATGGCAATGCGCGAAGGCCACATCAGCGGACCGTATTTGATGTTGTTGTCAGCCGCCACCTGGGCAAAGACCTCACTGAGCGTCTCCTCATCCCACTTTTCAATCTTGTTCACCGCGTCAATGGTCTTTTGGAGGATCTCCAGAGAGCTTTCCAACGTGGATTTGTTCTTCTTGTTGACATAAAGCTCCACCTCGTAAGGAGCCACCTCATACAGGAACTTAATCTTCTCAGGAATCTCCGAGAACTTGTTGATACGGGGCTGCATCAAGGTGGCAAGCTTGTTCCATTTCTCCTCGAGGAACGTGCCTTTCACTCCTGAGTAGTCGAAAGCCATCTTCGAGAACTGCTCGAAAGGCATGGCCTGGATATGCTGTGCGTTGACCCAGTCGAGCTTCTGGTAGTCGAACACGGCGGGACTCTTGTGCAAGCCCGCCACCGAGAACACCTCACATAGCTCATCCATGCTGAAGATCTCCCTTTCGTTCTTTGGCGACCAACCCAACAAAGCGATGTAGTTGATGATGGCTTCAGGCAGATATCCCTCCTCCACCAAGGCTTGGAAACTCACGGCACCATGACGTTTCGAGAGCTTGCTCACCGTGCCATCGGGGTTCTTTCCGTTAATCAAAGGCAGATGGATATAACAAGGCACCTCCCAGCCAAAGGCTTGGTACAAAAGGATGTATTTCGGGTTGGACGAGAGGTATTCGCTACCCCTGATGATATGGGTGATGCCCATCAGGTAGTCGTCCACCACATTGGCGAAGTTATAGGTCGGCATCCCGTCGCTCTTCAGCAGGATTTGGTCGTCCAAAGTCTCGTTCTCCACCGTGATCTCGCCATACACCAAGTCGTTGAAGGTGGTAGTCCCTTCATGCGGCACCTTTTGGCGAATCACGTAAGGCTTGCCTTCAGCGAGGTTCTTTTGCACCTCCTCAGCGCTCAGGTTACGGCAATGACAATCGCTCTCGAAAGGATTCTCCTTGGTTTCCTCACCTTCGGCGGCTTCTTCCTCCGTTTTAGAACAGAAGCAGTAATAGGCAGCACCTTTCTCGATGAGCTTCATGGCGTACTCCTTATAAATCGCCTTGCGCTCGCTCTGCACGTATGGGCCGTAGTCGCCACCCACATCCGGACCTTCATCATGATGGATGTTGGCAGTCTCAAGGGTCTCGTAAATCACTCGCGTGGCATCTTCCACGTAACGTTTCTGGTCGGTATCCTCAATACGAAGCACGAACTTGCCGTGCTGTGATTTGGCAAAGAGATAGGCATATAAAGCCGTTCTGAGGTTTCCGATATGCATGTAGCCCGTCGGACTCGGGGCGAATCGTGTTCTAACCGTCATGGGATTTAGAATTTAAAATTTAGAATTTAGTTATTGAAACGGCAAAGTTACGATTTTTTTTGCCAGAAGTCTGCATTTTTAATGTTCATTTCATCAGGATCGAAGACAGGCTCCTTGTTTTCCCTCTTTTGTTTCTCGTAAGAGCGCAAGGAACGGAAGGCGATTCTGGAGAGAAGCAAGATGGCGATGATGTTGATCCAGGCCATGGTTCCGACGCCGATGTCGCCCAGCGACCACATCAGGCTGGCTTTTTTCAGGGAGCCATAAAACACCGAAGCGATGAGGCAGATACGGAGCACCCAGATAAACAGATGTTCTTTACGCCCTTTGCCGAAGAGATAGACCAGATTGGTCTCTGCATAATAATAGTAGGCCATGATGGTGGTGAAGGCGAAGAAGAAGAGGGCAAATGAGACGATGAGTCCTCCGATCTTCTCGCCGAGCAGCGTGCTGATGGCGGCAGTGGTGTAAGACACATCGGGTTCGCCAAGATGAGCCACGGTAGAAGTCACCAGCAAGGAGCCGTCAGCAGAGAAGACGTTGTAAGTCTTGCAGGCGAGGATCATCACGGCGGTGGCGGTACACACGAGCAAGGTATCGACATACACCGAGAAAGCCTGAACGAGTCCCTGTTTCACCGGATGGCTTACCTTGGCGGCAGCGGCCACAATAGGAGCCGTCCCCTGCCCAGCCTCGTTGGAGTAGATACCCCGTTTGACACCCCAGGCGATGGTACTGCCTAGGATGCCACCAAAGACCTCGTTCATCCCGAAGGCACTGCGAACCATGTCGCCGAAGACAGCAGGCACCTCCGAGGCATGGATGATGAGGATTACGACAGAGAGCAGGATATAGATGATAGCCATGAACGGCGCGACCACCTGCGCCACGTTGGCGATGCGCTTGACGCCACCGATGATGACGAAACCGATCAGTAACGCCACCCCCATGCCAAACCATGCAGAGCTGACGTGGAAGGTGTTAGCGAATGACATGGCGATGCCGTTGGACTGCACAGGAGGCAAGAAAAGGCCACAGGCCACCACGGCACAGACGGCAAAAACCACCGCAAGCCACTTGGCATGAAGACCTTTTTCTATATAATAAGCAGGACCGCCACGGTATTCTCCTTTATGGCTCTCCTTGAAGATTTGCGCCAAGGTGGCTTCGGCGAAGGCGGAACCCGCACCAAGGAAAGCGATGATCCACATCCAGACGATGGCACCCGGGCCACCATAGCCGATGGCGGTGGCCACACCCACGATGTTACCAGTCCCCACACGGCCTGAGAGTGCCATGGCGAAAGCCTGGAACGAGGTGATGCCTGTCTTCTGACTCTTATCGGTGGAGAACAGCAGTCGGGCCATCTCCCCGAAACGGCGGACCTGGACAAAGCGGGTTCCAAAAGAGAAATAAAGGCCTGCGAGCAAACACAAGACCACTAAGGCGGGACTCCACACCCAGCCGTTCACAGTGTTGATAATGTTGTCTATCATGGGTTAAGGGGTTGATTAAACGGCAAATATACAAAAAAAGGAGTTGGCTCGACTTTTTTTGTCGGCGAATTAGGCGAATTGTGCGTATTTCTTAGAGTTGTTGTGATACATACTAAAAAATCCCGCCGAGGCGGGATTTTTTGAAGATATCGTGTGGATTATTTATCTGCCGCGTGAAGGGCCGCTGGGAGTTCTTCCACCGTTGTTCGAGCTGTTGGAGCCTGAACGTCCGCTGCTGTTGCTGTTGGAGCTGTTAGAGCTGTTGTTTTTGCGACCACTGCTCGAGCTGGAGCTGCTGTTGCCTGTGCGACCGCTATTGCTGCTGCTATTGGGACGATTAACAGTGCTGGAGCTGTTGTTGGTGCCGCTTGGGCGGGTGCCGTTGGAGCTGTTGCCACTGTTGTTCGGACGGTTGACCGTGCCAGATCCACTGCTGGGGCGGGTGCTGCTGGAGTTGTTAGAGCCGCTGCTGTTCGGGCGAGTCACCGTTCCAGTGTTGTTGTTCGGGCGGGTAGTGGCACCCGTGTTGGTGGCGTTGTTAGAGCTACCGCTGTTCGGACGATTCACCGTTCCAGTGTTGCCGTTCGGGCGGGTGGTAGCACCCGTGTTGTTATTATTATGGGTGTTGACGCTGGCGTTGTTAGTGGCGTTGGGGTCACGTGAGCTCATGCTGCCCGGGGTGTGGGAGGAGCCGGGGCGCGCCACCGTGGCATCAGTGGGTTTGTTGTAGCCCGGGACTTCTGCCTCAGGATGATGGTTGGCCGGATAACCGCCGTGGCTGTGGTGATGTGCGTAGGTGTGATGTACAGGGTTCAGCGGGTGAAGTCCATCGTAGTAGCCCGGAGGATAGCCGCCAGGAGGAGGAGGCAGGATGGGATAGTAACCGTCGTAGTAGTAGCGGTAAGGAGCGGGACGGTGATAGTAACGCACACGCGGTCCGACATGAATCACTACCCAAGGCTCGGTGTGAGGCCCGTACCAGCAGAAACGCACTGGCTCAAAGTACTCGAAAGTGGTGAAGCTGTAAAGCTCGTTACCTAATTCATAATAAGGCATCACCGTGTAAACCCAGGAGGGATTCGGACGATAGGCCGGGATGGTGACCGCAAATCTTCTAATTCGTCCGGGACGTACTTTCATGTATTTTCTGGCATAATAATAACCATCATCGGGATCGAGATAGATGTAAAGATCGCCTCTGTAAGTATAATCACCGATGTTCTGTACGTCGTAGTAGATAGTGACCGAATTGGCATTGTAGGTCAACACGGGTTGTGAGACCAAGACCAATTCTGGCGGAAAGCCGTTCGCTGCTTTGGCGATGATCATCCCCATTGCTAACAGGAATGTCATAAAGAATTTCTTGGTTTTCATGATGCTGTGTTTTTAAAGGTTAAACTCGCTTTGGTTATTACAAAATCCATTCCAAAAAAACAACCAAATCAAATTGACTGCTATTTTTCAATCACCCTCATCGTGTTCGCATAATTGATCTGAGGATGGGCGGCGAGGTATTCCACCAGCACCTCATTGGAAGTGCGGAAAGTGGAGACACCCGGATCCTCGTGGGGGAAGTCGAACGAGGACGACATATAGCTGTTCATCACCACTTGATAATGTTCCTTCAAATTCAATGGCTTGCCATTGCTGAGCATCACTTGGCAATCTTTCATCTGGCCTTCCTCATCCACCGTGAAAGAATAGGAACAACCGGCGCAGAAGTTGGGGCCGTGATCTGTGAAGAACGAGACAGCCAGGAAATCGAGGATCTCCTGCCCTGTCATGTCGAACCGCACCAGCTCGTTGTCAAAAGGATCGAGGGAGCAGACATCCTTCAGCGTGATGGGACGTACTCCAAGGGTGTCGAAACGAACCCCGCCATAGTTTTGAAAGGCCATCTGAGCGCCTGTGCCTTCCATAGCCGCGTCAGCCATCAGACAACCCAGGCACTGGCGGCAATCCTCAACCACCGCAGCATTGTCGCCCACCACCTTCATAAACACCTCGTTATGGTTGAAGTCATCCACCATAGCTTTGATTTTCGCTTGGGGTTGCTCCGCAGCAAGCGGGATGTTATGGCTTTCCTTGGCAATGATTCTGCCTTTTCTGTCGAATGTGAAGGTACTGAGAGTGAGGTATTTGACTCTATTTAAAGCTTGAGTGATAAGCACGCCGTTGACGATGGTGTTGTCGTTCACCAGCGTGTGGGAATGACCACCGAAGATGGCATCGAATTGAGGGAACTGGTTGGCCAGCTCCACATCATCCTCGAAACCGTAATGTGAGACTAAGAAAAGGGCATCACACTGGTCTTTTAAAGACAGATATTCAGGGATGACCTCCACCGCAGGACGGAAATGACTGCCCGGGGCATTTTTGGGATGGAAATCGGGGATGCCCGTCAATCCCAGCTGGATGACACCAAGAACACCTATCTTGAGGCCCTGACGCTCGAAGACCATATATGGCTTGACATCCATGTTCAGCGTGTCATCGAAAGACACGTTGGCGCACACGAAAGGAAAGTCAGCCCTTTTCACCACGTCACGCAAAGCACAGGCTCCCGCGTCCCATTCGTGGTTACCAAAGATACTCATGTCGAAATGAACCGCGTTCATAAGCTCGACCATAGGACGGCCTGGTTCGGGATTCCTGTCGTTGATGGGGTTGCCCGAGCGGTTGTCACCCGCCGAGAAAAGCAGCAGGTCGGGATGCACGGCACGGAGACTGTCCAACACGGTAGCGAGTTTGGGGAAGTTATCGATGTTAGCATGCATGTCGTTGATGGTGGCGACATACAGCTTCCTCTCCTTGGGCTGGCAGCTGGAAAAAGCGAATAGCAGCGCCAATCCAAGAAACAAAAAAGAATAAGTTTTTCTCATATCTTGATGTAGATTTTTGAATTAGAACGTATGGAACCATCAAGGGCGATGAGGTTACCGTAGGCATCTCTCACCTCTTTTATTTCCGTTTTAGGCGAGAGGTCATGGTCTCTGAAATAAGCCATGATTGCCGATTTCACTTTGGCACCATAATAGGTCTTCACTTGAATATCATTTACATAGACATACATAGTTTTATTAATTTAGAATTTATAATTTAGAATTTAGAGGGAGCGGGCAACGTGTTCTCAGTTCTCAGTTTTCAATTCTCCACCTCCAGCTTTCTTACTGCGCATGACAAGCCATACGATGAGGGCGATGACCGCAACAAGCAGAGAGATACCGAGTACAGGACGCACAGCAATCCAGGCAATGCCAATAAAGAGGAAGGTCCAGGCAATGCCGATGATAGTGCAGGCGAAGCCCAAGATGGCTCCAACGCCTTTGCCCAAGAAAGGCAACACCTTGAGGAGGGTGGGGACAAAAGCGAAAATCTTACGGAAGCCAGCGATGATGATGATGAGAATGACCAGACGGATGATCCAGGTGATCATCTTGTTGTTTTTCTTCAGCGACTCGAACATCTGCTCGGCAGGCACTGTTCCCATGGCCACGGAAGAGACGGTCTTCCCGTTTCTTTGGTCAACATACTGGGTGAAGGTGTTACCGGTGACGTTGGCGATGATGGAAATCTGTTGGTCGTTTGGCACGTATGTGAAGGTCACGCGGACATCACCCACATCAGGTTTATCCATGCTGGAGCCTATATAAACCACGTTATCACGCACCGTAAGGTAATTTGCGTTGATGGTGTCAGAAAGGCCGAGCTGAGCCTTGACAGCACTGTTCCACTGACGCAACGTGGCGCTGTCCATCTCGACCATTGCTGGCTCGTTACCGCGGATGGAAGCTGCGATGAACGGAGGGAGTTTGTACGCTCCGAAGCTGATGATATCAGGCACCATCTCTTTTTCGTCGATGACCTGATACACAAAATTACGGTTTTGATAGGTAGGATCCTTGAACTTGGAACTCGCTTGTGGCGAGGACACCCATTCTTTTTCGTAGGTATAAGTAGTGGTCTCCTCGGTAGCGCCACCGATTTTCTCTTTCGTGGTAGTCTTGGAATGCTCCACCCACTGGAAGTATTCCACCTGACGTTTCAGGCAGAGACCGTTGACCCGAACACCGAAGTTCTCGTCAGAAAGCATTTCTTTGGTGGAAGCCACACCCGTGCAATGCACCGTCTTGCCCTCAAAATCAGGGGATACTGTGTTGATGTCAGGCATTTCCACACATGCATCCTGAGCACGCCCGATAGCCTTATAGTTCTTAATCGCACGGTTTTCATTCCAAAAAATCAGGATGGTGGCGACAATCACCATCACCAGTCCCGTGAGAATCCCTTTGAAAGAGTTCCCTACATTTTTCCCGTAGGATGTTCTGTTTGTTTCTTGATAAGCCATTTTACATATTTATTTAAAATTATTCAACATTACTCGATGATATCAGGTATAAATATCAAAAAGCAAAAATAAAGATTAAAAACTTAAGTACAAACTATTTTTGCAATTGTCACGATTTTTTTATTTTTGTGCCATCATTTCAAAACATTACAACTATGAGACTAGAAGGACGTAGAGAAAGTACGAACGTGGAAGACCGTCGTGGAAAAAAGACGGTGGCCGCAGCCGGTGGCATTGGCCTCGGTGGTATCATTATTTATCTATTAATCAGCTTACTGGGCGGTGATCCAAGTCAAGTGGTTCAGATGCAGCAAGGACAACAGACTGAGTACACCCAGACGGAGGACTACAGCGAGGTGGATGTCGAGCTGATGCAGTTCTGCAAACGCATCCTTGCCGGCACTGAGGATGTGTGGACACAGGAGTTCCGTAAGATGGGTCGCACTTATCAGCCTCCCAAGATGGTGATTTTCTCAGATGCGGTGAGCTCAGGGTGTGGCAACGCCACTTCCGACAGCGGGCCATTCTATTGCTCGGCGGACCAGACCGTGTATCTTGACCTGGAGTTTTTCAAGAGCATGAAGAGACAGATTGGCGCTGACGGTGACTTCGCTTACGCATACGTGATCGCGCATGAGGTGGGACACCATGTGCAGTATTTGTTAGGCACCCTCAATGCCGCTCACAACAAGATGGCTCAATACGGCAAAAACACCGCTGGATACAACCAGACCAGTGTGCGTCTGGAGTTACAGGCTGACTTTTATGCAGGTGTTTGGGCTTACCATGACAACAAGATGTTTGGGTCGTTGGAAGATGGCGACATCGAAGAGGCACTGAACGCCGCTGCCAAGATTGGTGACGACTATCTTCAGAGACAAGCCTACGGACGCACCATGCCTGAGACCTTCAACCATGGCACCTCAGCCCAGCGCTCCACCTGGCTGAAGAAAGGCCTTCGCACCGGTGACGTAAGCTTAGGCGACACCTTCTCACCAGCTTACTCAGCGCTATAAGAAGCGGTTTTGGTTTGAAAAGATTACCCCGTCAGGTTTTATTCTCGGTAGAGAAATCCGTTTTATTTCTACCGAGATTAAACCCCTAACGGGGTATCTCTTTATGGGAACGGCTGTTTTCTACCGAGATTAAACCCCTACGGGGTATCTCTTTATGGGAACGGCTGTTTTCTACCGAGATTAAACCCCTACGGGGTATCTTTCTACGGAAATGGTTGTTTTCTACCGAGATTAAACCCCTACGGGGTATCTCTTTATGGGAACGGCTGTTTTCTACCGAGATTAAACCCCTACGGGGTATCTTTCTACGGAAATGGTTGTTTTCTACCGAGATGGAACCCCTAACGGGGTAAACCTCTAACCTAGATTATCACTCGTTGAACAAGTCCTTAACGCTGGGAGCCACTTCGGCGCCTTCAGAGGCTTGGAAGTAAGGCATCTTGTCGAAATTGAACATGCCAGCAATCAGGTTATTCGGGAAACGACGGAGACATTGGTTGTATTCCTTCGCTTTCTCGTTGAAGACCTTACGGGCATTGGCGATTTGATTCTCGCAACTCTCGATGTTATCCTGAAGGTTCAAATAGAGCGTGTTCGCCTTGAGGTCAGGATAACGTTCCACGATGACATTAAGGTTGGAACGCATGGTCTTCATGAGTTCATCCTGCACCTTTTGATAATTGGCCAGCTGCTGCTCGTCGATGTTCGACAGGTCGAGAGTCGTTGAAGTGGCTTTGGCACGAGCCTCCACGATATTCTTGAAAGCTTCACCTTCGTAATCAGAGTATTGCTTTGCAGTGGCCGCCACATTGGGAATCTGGTCGGCACGCTTTTGGTAAGCTGCCTGCACATCGCCAACGGCTTGCTCCACGGTTTCCTGTTTTGAAACGAGGTTGTTGTAAACACGCACTCCCCAAAGCGCCATGGCTCCGAGAATGACTAAAATAATGATAAGTCCACCTTTTTTCATGTTGTTGATTTGTTGAATTATTGATTTGTTGAATTGTTGAGGGCAAAGGTACGTTTTTTTGGCCGACAAAAGCAACTTTTTTGTATTTTTGCAAGTTTTATAACTATTCATCATAGTAATTTTGAGATTTGAAAAATCATGTCAGAAACGTATAAAAGCAAAGCCATAGAGTCAAAACCCAGTTTGAAAGATCCCGTTTTCAACCGAGGATGCTGTAAAATCAGAGGGGAATATGTCCCCGGACAACCGGTATTGAATCGCAGCGGAAGCAAGCTGAACGAGTTCAACTGGATGAAAGACTATGAAGGCGCCACCATAGAAGGCACACCCCGCATCGCCGAGGTGAGATTCAAGAACGACCACAAAGACTTCTACCTCTACCCTGAGGATCTCGACCTCCATGAAGGCGAGATTGTAGCGGTGGAAGCCGCCATCGGACACGACATCGGCATCGTCACCCTCGTCGGCACCCTGGCGGAACGGCAGATGAAACGCAAACATTACCGCACGCCTATCGAGGAGATGAAGAAAGTATATCGCAGGGCACGGCCTAATGACGTGGAGAAATGGCTGTCAGCCATCGCATTGGAAGACAGTACCTTATATCGAACCAGAGCCATTGCCGACAACCTTGGATTAGAGATGAAACTCAACGACATCGAATATCAAGGCGACAAAACGAAAGCGATTTTCTATTATACCGCCGACGGGCGTGTAGATTTCCGTGAGCTGATCAAGAAGCTGGCTGAAGAGTTCCACATCCGTATCGAGATGCGCCAAATCGGCGTGCGTCAAGAGTCGGCCAAGTTAGGCGGCATTGGCTCTTGTGGCCGCGAACTGTGCTGCGCCTCATGGATCAGCGACTTCCAGTCGGTGACAACCAACGTGGCCCGCGTGCAGCAGCTCTCACCTAACCCTCAGAAGTTAGCCGGACAATGCGGCAAACTGAAATGCTGCCTCAATTTCGAGTATGAGGCATACATGGAGGCTTTGAAGGATTTCTCCGACACGAATATCGTGCTTAAATTCAAAAACGGCGACGCCATCCACCAGAAAAACGACGTGTTCAAAGGCATTATGTGGTATTCCTATACCACCGACAAGAGCAACATCATGGCTATCCCCGTTGACAAAGTGAAGGAAATCATCGAGAAAAACAAAAAAGGTGAGAAACCGGAGAAACTCGAGGACTACGCCATCACCATGGAACAGCACACCAACACGAATGAGGGATATAGCGAGAGAGACTTGAAGAAGCTGGAGGGAGTTTAGAATTGAGAGGTTAGATGTAATGCGATGAAAAGAAAAAGAACTACAATATTATTCCTATTATCATTTTGGGTGGTGTTATCTGCTTGTCATCATGAGGGATTCGACCAGCGGGTGGTGATTCCAGAGGCGTCATGGGACGTGGAGAACCGCATCCCCTTCGACGTGAACGTGACAGACACCGTTGGCATCTACACGTTTGGGCTGGGACTGCGGCATTTAGAGAACTATCGTTTCAGCAACCTTTACCTCTTTCTTCATACCCGTATGCCCAACGGCAACTTGACCCACGACACCATTGAATGTGTGTTGGCAACGCCTGAAGGGAATTGGGTGGGAAAGAGCAGCGGCAGCATGAGAGACGTGAAGATCACCCTGAACCCCAACCTGCGTTTCCCCTTGGCAGGAAACTATCATTTTGAAATCGAGCAAGCCATGCGGAAATCGGAGCTGAAAGGCATCTCCGACATCGGCTTATTTATTGAGAAACAGCATTAATCACAGTCATTATGCAAGTCCAGAACAAGAAAAAGAAGCAGTCGCCCAAAGGCCAAGACGATTCAAAGCCAGTGAAGGTGTTATGGACCATCTTCGGAATCGGCATCGTCGTGGTCATCTTATTTTTCTTCTGCGTGGCCAAAGGCTTGTTTGGCACCATGCCGACTTTCGAGGAGTTGGAGAATCCCCAGACCAACCTGGCCACGGAGATTATCTCATGCGACGGCAAGGTGTTAGGCACCTATTATGTGGAAAACCGTTCCAACGTGTATTACACGGACCTCTCCCCTTACCTGCCCCAAGCCCTCATCAGCATTGAGGACGAGCGCTTTGAGAAGCACTCGGGCATCGACAGCCGCTCTTTGTTCCGCGTGGCTTTCGGCGTGCTGACCGGCAACAAAAAAGGCGGCGGCAGCACCATCACACAACAGCTGGCGAAGAACCTCTTCCCCCGCGACGAGAACCTCAGCACCGTACGCCTGGTCATCCGTAAGTTCCAAGAGTGGATCACCGCCACCAAGCTGGAATACAACTACTCCAAAGAAGAGATTGTGGCCATGTATCTGAACACCGTGGCCTTCGGACATAACGCCTTCGGCATCCGCTCCGCCGCCAAGACCTTTTTCGACAAGACCCCCAAGGAGCTGAACATCGAGGAAGCCGCGCTGATGGCCGGTGTGGTCAACGCCCCCACCCGCTTCAGCCCGGTGCGCAACCCCGAGAATGCCTTGAACCGACGTAACATCGTGCTGAGAAGCATGGAGAAAAACGGCTATCTCACCTCCGAACAATATGACTCCATCTCACAGATCCCCATCGACATGTCGCATTTCGGGGTGATGGACCATAACACAGGCCAGGCCACCTACTTCAGGGAGTACCTGCGCAAGGAACTTACCGAGTGGGCCAAGACCCATACTCGTGCCGACGGGAAGCCATACAACATCTACCGTGACGGCTTGAAGATCTACACCACCATCGACTCGCGCATGCAACGTTACGCTGAGGAAGCCGTCAAAGAGTTCATGGGAAAAGACTTGCAACCCTTATTCTACAAACACTGGAAAGGACAGAAAAACGCACCGTTCTCGTTGAATGACAAGGACAAGATTGACAACATCATAGAGACCTCGATGAAACGCAGCGACCGTTACCGGGAGCTCAAGAACGAAGGCTTGTGCCTCGACTCCATCAAGGCAGTGTTCAACACCCCCGTGGAGATGAAGCTGTTCTCATGGAACGGCCCCATCGACACCGTGATGACGCCCATGGACTCCATCCGGTACTACAAATGGTTCTTGCAAACCAGTCTGGTCTCCATCGAGTCACACACCGGCCATGTGAAGGCTTACGTGGGCGGCATCGACTACCAGTTCTTCAAATACGACCATGTAACCCAGGCACAGCGTCAGGTGGGATCCACCTTCAAGCCTTTCCTTTACACGCTGGCCATGCAGGAGGGCGAATACACACCCTGCACAAAGATCCCCAACATCCCCTATAACATTCAGTTGGAAAACGGCGACTTCTGGTCACCAAGAAACTCCGGCGGCAAACACGTCAACGAAGAGGTGACCTTGAAATGGGCGTTGGCTCAGTCGAACAACTGGATCTCGGCCTATCTGATGAACCGTTTCGGTCCGCAAGCCGTGATTACCATGGCCCGCCGCATGGGCGTGGAGTCACCCATCGACCCTGTGCCCGCCATCTGTCTTGGCGTGTGTGACCTGAAGCTCATCGAGATGGTAGGAGCCATGAGCACCTTCGCCAACCAAGGGGTGTATATCAAACCAATGTTCATCACCAAGATCGAGGACAAGAACGGCAACGTCATCCAGCGTTTCTCTCCAGAAGAGAACGAAGCCATGAGCGAGGTGACCGCCTACAAGATGATCGAGCTGATGAAAGGCGTGGTGCAGAGCGGCACGGGCGGACGTTTGCGTTTCATGTATAACCTGAACAACCCCATCGCGGGCAAGACGGGAACCACACAGAACCAAAGTGACGGCTATTTCATGGGCATCACTCCTGACTTGACCACCGGCGTGTGGGTCGGCGCTGAAGACCGCAGCGTGCACTTCCGCAGCACCGCCTTAGGACAAGGCTCACACACCGCCTTGCCCATCTGGGCCATTTATATGAAAAAGGTGTACGCCGATCCTACGCTGAACGTCAGCAAAGGCGACTTCCCAAAACCCGTGGCCCCCGACATGGACTTGAACTTTGACTGTGGCAAAGAGGAAAAAGACTACGACGCCATCGAATCCATTGACTCGTTTTAACCTAACAATAAACCTAAAACAAAATTATTATGGCAAGTTCCAATTTCGTTGATTATGTGAAAATCTTTTGCCGCTCGGGCAAAGGCGGTGCGGGGTCACTGCATTTCCGAAGGGAGAAATACATCCCCAAGGGAGGACCCGATGGCGGTGATGGCGGTCGTGGAGGCAACATCATCCTGAGAGGCAACGCCCAGCTATGGACGTTGCTGCACCTGCGTTACACCAAGCACCTGTTAGCCGAGGACGGTGTCCCGGGAGGCAGCAACCAGCTGACCGGCGCCGCAGGCAAAGATGTGTTTATCGATGTGCCATTGGGAACCGTGGCATACGAGGCTGAGACCCGTAAACCTTTGGGCGAGATCACTGAAGACGGCCAGACCATCGTGCTGCTGAAAGGCGGTCGCGGAGGAAAAGGCAACGCGTTCTTTAAATCGGCGACGATGCAAGCTCCAAAGTTCGCACAGCCAGGAGAGCCTTCACAAGAGTGCTGGATCATCCTGGAGCTCAAGCTCTTGGCCGATGTAGGACTGGTAGGCTTCCCCAACGCTGGCAAGTCAACGTTGCTGTCGGTCGTCTCTGCCGCCAAACCTGAAATCGCCGACTACCCCTTTACCACCTTGGTGCCCAACTTAGGCATCGTCAGCTATCGTGACCACCGAAGCTTCGTCATGGCCGACATTCCTGGCATCATTGAAGGTGCAGCAGAAGGCAAAGGACTGGGTATCAGGTTTTTGAGGCATATAGAAAGAAATTCAACATTGTTATTCATGGTGCCTGCCAACACGGAGGATGTAAAGAAAGAGTATGAGATCTTGCTTAACGAGCTGAAGAAATACAATCCCGAGTTGATGGATAAGGATCGCATATTAGCCATTACCAAATGCGACCTCGTGGATGAGGACACCATCAAGGAAATCAAGAAACATTTGCCCAAGAAGATTCCGCATGTCTTCATCAGTTCTGTCATTGGCAAAGGCATTGACGAGTTGAAGGATTTGATTTGGCTGACTTTGGGAGGGGATAACTGAGAGGTTAGAGGTTAGAGATTAGAGGTTAGAGATGGATGCACAACTCTTTTTGTTTTTGAACGGGTTGCATGCTGACTGGCTGGATCCGGTGATGGTTGCCATCACAGAGATGTGGCCATGGATTCCACTTTACTTGCTGTTGTTGTTTTTGGTTTTCAAGCAATTCGGGAAACGCGGATGGTGGATTTTGTTAGGGGTTTGTGTGGTGATTCTTTGTTCTGACCAGCTTTCGGCACATGTGTGCAAGCCCTTGTTTCAGCGTTTGAGACCCTGTTTCAACCCTGAATTGGAAGGGTTAGTGCATTTGCCGAATGGCTTGCCTGGAGGGCGGTTTGGCTTTGTTTCGTCGCACGCCGCCAACACCTTTGCCGTGGCTTCGTATTTGACCGGCGTATTATGGAGGCGTTACCGTTGGATTGGGTGGGTGTTGTATGGCTGGGCGTTTTTATCGAGTTACAGCAGGATTTATGTGGGCGTGCATTATCCTGGGGATATAGTGGCTGGAGCAGCTTTGGGAATTCTCATCGGCTTGTTAGGTGCTATGGTGCTACGCAAGCTAAGTATTTGTAAATCAAATGAAATAAAAAATGGAAGAAATAGATGCCATGCTTGACGAAGCCGAGGCTGCGTTCGAGGCAGGAGATTATTTAACTCACGATGAAGTGTTTAATCGCCAGACAAAAGCATAATAACCAAAGCGAACGTTAATGGAAAACCACCTGGATGGTGGAGCGAAGCTCGATGCCCCAAAGTGACGCCATCTTGGCATGGTTGAGGGCGATTTCGAGGTAGCCGTGGGTGCCGAAGAGCGCCACGGGGTCGAGATGATCCACATCGTCGTAGCTCTCAGAGATCTCCTCGATGATATAAAGGTCGCCTTTGACCTTGATGGTGAAGTCACGTCCCTGTCCAACCTCGTCGAACAACTCCTTAGGAATGTTGGTGATGAGGTTGTCGTAGGAGTCGATATGGATGACGATGCCTTCGATGATGTCTTTCTTGACGATGGCACAGAACGTGCCCCCATCGTTGAGGCGTTCGCGTCGCGCACCGATGTTAGACAGCGGCACACCTTGGGCGATCATGACGGCAACCTTGGCAAAGCGGTCACGGGTGCTGAAAGTAAAGAAGTCAGTGTCCTGTTCCACATCGATAAACACTGCCTCTTCATAGTCGTTGTCGAAGATATGGCTGAAGATCCCGTTGTCGGTGGAGATAAAATACTGTCCATGCGCTTTCACCACCACATGGGGATTGACATCTGACTCGATAGTCTCCACCGCAATGATATGGATGGTTCCTTCCGGGAAGTTACGGTAACAATTACGCAAAGTGAAACCCGCCTGAGCGATGTTGAAAGGCGCGATATCATGTGTGATGTCCACAATGGTGACATTGGGCATTTGTGACAAAATCACACCTTTCACAGCTGCCGCATAATAATCGGAGGTCCCCCAATCGCTTGTCAACGTGATAATAGCCATCCTATTATAAATAAAATGTGTTTGGAATGCAAAGATAATACTTATCATGAAAAAAGAAAAAAAACAATTCATTACCTTTGCAAAAATTTACGAACAAAAATGGCAGAACAGATACTTCAGATAGAAAATGTGGATCCGAAGGACCTGTACGGGCCCAACGACAAGTACTTGGATAAGGTCAAATCCCTGTTTCCGAAGCTGAAAATCATAGCGAGAGGCGACTTTGTGAAGGTGATGGGCGATGAGGAAGAGATGGAGCAGTTCATCAGCCGTTTCGAGATGTTGACGGTGCAGTTGGAGCGGAAGGGCAAGATTGAGGAGAAAGACATTGAGGACGTGATGCTGGCCAACTCCGACGATGAGTTACAGCAGAAGATGTCGGAGAGCGACGTGTTGGTATTCGGACGTGGCGGGATGCCCATCAAGGCCATCACCGCCAACCAGAAGCGGATGGTCAGTGCTTCGGAGCATAAGGACTTGGTATTTGCCATCGGGCCGGCGGGGACTGGCAAGACCTATACCGCAGTGGCATTGGCCGTAAGAGCCTTGAAGGCACGGCAGGTACGACGCATCATCCTGACCCGTCCCGCAGTGGAAGCCGACGAGCATCTTGGCTTCTTGCCCGGTGACTTGAAAGACAAGCTGGACCCCTATCTCCAGCCTTTGTATGACGCCTTGCGCGACATGATCCCCTCCTCGAAGCTGGAAGGCTACATCGAAGACCATACCATCGAAATCGCTCCGCTGGCATTCATGAGAGGTCGCACTTTGGACCACGCCTTCGTGATCCTCGACGAGGCACAAAACGCCACACGTAGCCAGCTGAAGATGTTTCTCACCCGCATGGGACGCTCCGCAAAATTCATCGTCACAGGCGACATCACGCAAATCGACCTCCCGCCCAAGACCCCTTCAGGGCTGCCCCAGGCCATAGAGGTACTCAAAGACGTGAAAGGCATCGAGTTCATCTTCCTGGATGACAAAGACGTGGTGAGGCATAGATTAGTTACAGATATTATTAACGCATATAAGCAACATCATAATGAAAGCACTGACGAAGACTGATTTCAATTTCCCTGGCCAGACCAAGGTGTATCACGGCAAGGTCCGTGACTGTTATTTTATCAGAGACGAATACATGGTGATGGTCGCCACCGACCGCATCTCGGCATTTGACGTCATCCTGCCTAAGGGCATCCCCTACAAGGGACAGGTGTTGAACCAGATTGCCGCTATGTTCCTTGATGCTACCGCCGACATCGTTCCGAACTGGAAACTCGCCACGCCCGACCCGATGGTAACCATCGGCAAGCTGTGCAAGCCCTTCCCTATCGAGATGATTATCAGAGGTTACCTCACAGGAAGCTCATGGCGCACCTATAAAAGCGGCCAACATACCATCTGCGGCGTGCAAATCCCTGATGGCATGAGTGAACACCAACGCTTCGAGACCCCCATCATCACCCCCACCACCAAAGCAGAAGAGGGACACGATGAGGACATCTCCCGCGAGGAAATCATCGGCCGAGGGCTGATCAGCGAACAGGATTATGTCCAGATTGAAGACATCACCCGCAAGTTATTCCAGCGTGGCACCGAGATTGCCGCCAAACACGGACTGATCTTGGTCGATACCAAATACGAATTTGGCAAAATAGGCGACACCGTCGTCTTAATGGACGAGATTCACACCCCCGACTCCTCACGTTATTTCATCGCCGACCAATATGAGGAACGTTTTGCCAAAGGCGAACCTCAAGTGCAACTCTCCAAGGAGTTTGTGCGTGAATGGCTGATGGCCAACGGCTTCCAAGGCAAAGAAGGCCAACAGGTACCCGAGATGACCCCCGAATATGTAGAGAGTGTGTCGGAACGCTACATCGAGCTTTATGAAAAAGTGACAGGTCATCCTTTTGAGAAAGCCCCGGATTCGGAAGACTTAGCCAAGCGTATTGAAGAAAACGTGATGGCCTACTTTAGACACTAATAAAGAATTAAGAATTGAGTATTATGAGAAAAGGATTATTGATGATCTTGGCTTTGCTTTCGGTGATGATTGCCAAAGCCGATGAAGGCATGTGGTTGCCTTATTCGTTGAATGGCCAGAACCTGGCCGAGATGCAGCGTTTGGGTTGCAAGCTCACTGCGGAGCAAATCTTCAGCTTCAACCAGCCGAGTATCAAAGACGCCATCGTGCAATTCGGTGGTGGCTGTACCGGAGAAATCATCTCCGCCGAGGGCCTGCTGCTGACCAACCACCACTGTGGATTGAGCTATGTGCAGAAACACTCCTCAGTGGAACATGACTATTTGACTGACGGTTTCTGGGCTAAGAGCAAAGAAGAAGAACTGCCCAACCCCGGCCTGTCCGTGCTGTTCCTGAACCAAGTGGAAGACGTGACAGAGGCCGTGCTGAAAGATGTGACCGCCGAGACTACAGAGGCCGAGCGGAACAAACTCATCCGCCAAAACACTAAAGAGATTGTTGACAACTATGGCAAGAAAGACTTCCACCGTGTGGAGGTGGTGCCTTTCTACAGCGGCAACCAGTACATCTTGTTCGACTACATCGAATACAAAGACGTGCGCCTGGTATGCTGTCCTCCATGGGGCATCGGCAAATACGGCGCCGACACCGACAACTGGACATGGCCGCGTCACAAAGGCGACTTCAACATCTTCCGTGTTTATATGGACAAAGACGGCAACCCCGCCAATTATTCCGAAGACAACGTGCCCATGAAGTCGAAATGGTTCCTGCCCATCAACCTTGACGGCGTGAAACCCGGCGACTACGCCATGATCCTTGGCTATCCCGGCTCAACCGACCGTTATTCCACTTCCTATACAGTGAAGAACATCATCGAAGAGGAAGGCCCTGCCATCATCGACTGCCGCACCACCAAGCTCGACAACTACCGCAAACACCTGGACGCCGACCAAAAGGTGTTCATCCAATATGCCTCCAAACAGGCAAGCGTGTCCAACTACTGGAAATACTACATCGGACAGGTGAAGCAACTCAAGCGCAACCATGTGTTTGAGAGACGTCAGGCACAGGAAGAGGATTTCAGAAACTGGGTTAACGCCGACCCCAAACGCCAAGCCGAGTATGGCGATATCTTTGAGGGTATTGAACAGAAATGGAAGATCCTCGACGAGATTGAGAAGTCGTTTGTCTATCACCGCGAAGCTGGATGGAACGGAGGTGAGGCCATCTCCTTTAGCCGTGGCTTCAGAGCCATCAACAAGATGATTGAGGAAAAGGCCGCTAAGGATGACATCAAAGCCGCCGCCGAGAAGATGCAAGGCCGTGTGGAGACCTTCTTCAAAGATTATAACATGCCTTTGGATCAAGACGTGACCGCTGCTTTGCTGACTTTGTTCTACAAGAACATCCCCACCGACCTGATGCCCAGCGAGATCCAGAGAATCGGCCAAGAGAACGGAGGCGACTTCACCGAATATATCGCCAAAGCGTTCCAGAAGTCCGTATTCACCGACAAAGCACGTTTGGAGAAATGGATCCGCAAACCCAAGAAACTCGACAAAGACCCCATCTACTCACTTTCGGAGAACCTCATTGAGTCGTACGGCACGCTGTATGAACGATATGCAGAGGCACAGAACCTCGGGAACCGTGGCGAGCGTCTGTACATGAAGGGACTGATGGAGATGCAAAAAGACCGCAACTTCTACCCCGACGCCAACTTCACCATGCGTTTAACCTACGGAACGGTGGAGCCTTACAAAGCAGCCGATGCTGTCAGCTACAACTACTACACCACCATGGACGGCGTGATGGCCAAGTACGTGCCAGGCAACTCGGAGTTCGACATCCCACAGGATGTGCGCGACCTAGTGGCCAACAAAGACTACGGTCGCTACGCCAATGAGAAAGGCGAGCTGGTTGTGAACTTCATCACCACCAACGACATCACCGGTGGCAACTCCGGCAGTCCTGTCATCGACGGCGAAGGCAACCTCATCGGCTTGGCTTTCGACGGCAACTGGGAAGCCATGAGCGGCGACCTGAACTTCGAAAACAAAGTACAGCGCACCATCTGTATGGATGCTCGTTATCTGCTTTGGTGCATCGAGAAAGTGGGACAATGCGACAACATTATCAAAGAATTGGTTATCAAATAATTTCCAATCTTATTGGAAGATACCACAAGCGTCAGGCTTATTGATAAAATAGCCGAGACTTAAATGGACTTCCAAGCCTCTTAAATAGCGATTCCCCTGCAAGTGGTACACATCCACATTCTGGGGGATCGCTATTCCTATATGCTCATGTTTGGAATAAGTGTCGAGAAAGCCCCAGTTAACCGCCGCATCTACCTTTATCACAAAGGTAATCAAGGTTAAAGGAAGATTGAACCTGACACCCACTCCACCTAACGCACCTAAATAGAGATAGTTGTAATTGGAATAGTTGATGCCAACAGAATGGTCGGGAAGGTCATGGTCGGGGTGTGATAAGGCAATGTCACCCTTGAAGGCGAAACCCAGGTCAGGACCGAGAAAGAGATAGGGTTTCACACGGTCGGAGATTGGCGTGTAAAAAAAGACCGGGCATCGGAACAAGACATAATCGGCAAAAAGCGAATACGTTTCTTTGTGCTGGCCATTAAAGAAATAGGAGAAAGAGCCTCCTTTGCGTTGATAGTTCAGCTCAGGCGCGACGGTGCAGGGACGCAGGAATGGAAACTCGACAAAGACGCTTACTGAAGGGGAATACACAAAATCATGAGGGATTTGATTCAGCTGTGGATCCGTGTGATACAACCTTGGCAAATTAAGTCCCCCCTTCACCCCATAGACAGGTCCTTCGTACAATGCAGCGTCATTGCGGGGACGGGAAGGCAGAAAGTGTTTCTGTGCCATCAGCGAGACCGACAGCGAGAGCAGCAAACCCAATATGACAAGTCTTCTATTCATCCTCATCCTCCTCATGGCTAAACCAATCGCTGTTCTCAGACAAGCCGTCTTGATCTTTGTAAATGAAATACCATCCTGGGATAAAAGCCCCCACGTAAGGGTCATCACCATTATCGGCGCCCAAAATCACAGTGCCGAAATACAGGTCATGGATGCCTTCTTCCGACTTCCTTCCTGTGAAAAGCACAAAACGCCGATGGGTATGGGTGGTCCCGTATGACACCAGCGCTCTTTTTTCTTTGAAATACAAACTAAACCAAGGATCGTTTCCGGTGATGAAGGCTGTATCTGTCCAAACCGTCCCTCCCTCGAAAAACTGCACACTCGCCAAACGATTGTCTTGGTTGACAACCCTCAAATACATATCTAAAGAATCGGAGAGGTCGTAACCCAGATTGGACGTGCAGAACTGCTTTTTACTGATTCGATACTCACCTTCAATATTCGGAGGATAGTAACCTTGAGGAAGAGAGTCGAAGTTGGAGAAGAAAGAAGACTGCCAAGCATCGGGAATCATTTCATCGAGTGGGGTGATATACGACTCAGGACCCACGAAGATGATGGTTTCATCTGGTGGGATTGAACAACCCGCAAGACCGAGAAGCCAACCAACAAAAAGAACTATATAGAACCACTTTTTCATTTCGAGATAATTAGACGTTCCATGAAAATACCATTTGAAGTGACGACCTCCACCAAGTAGAAGCCACAAGACATTGACTCGATGGTGATGGTGGTGCTGTCATTATGTTCAAGCGGAATCTCCTTCAAAAGCTGACCCAGGGCAGAGAGCACCCGTACTTTAATCAAGTGAGGTGCTTTCACGGTGACATCGCCACGAGACGGATTCGGATACAGTATCACCTCAGGCACTTCTCCAGTATGATCATTAAACTCTGTAGCGTTGATATCGATGGAGAGGAGGTCATCGCATCCATAAAGGTTGGTAGGATGTGCGGTCAAGGTTCCGGTACCCATGGTTTTGAAGATCACCATACAATGGAAATTATTGATAGGAGTCACAATCCAATCGGGGTTTGTACACTGCCATTCAATGGAATCCAGATAGGAATAAGTGGAATCAACAACATAATAATGATATATACCATGCCATATATCTGATGAATAATACACATTATTATAACCTAAGATTTCCAGTTGCGGATTAATGACTGTAAGATTCAGGGTGACGATGCTATCGCAGCCATGTTGTGAGGAGAGTGTATCAGTGTATTGTCCAGAATACTGATAGAGGTTATTGTTCCACTCGAAGTCGTCGCAGGCCATGATGTTCAGGGTGTCATAATACTTTTCGACGATGGTCAAATTGAGCACGAAGGTACTATCGCACACTGGTCCAGGCACGGAGCATTCATAGACATCGCTATGGGTATATATATTGCCATGCCATTGATAAAAGTCGCAGGCGGTGATGGTGAGGGTATCATAATAAGGTTGTTCGATGGTCAGGTGAAGGATAGCGATGGTGTCGAAGGGGGTAGAGCTGATGATTGTATCATAATAAGGTATCGTTTGATCACAGAGCTGCCCATGCCAGATGACAGGCAGGTCAGATTCGCACACGGTATCATATTCATGAGCGTAGGTATAGTCAATCACCTGAAGGTGAAGGGTTATGATAGAGTCGCAGCCGAGGGCGGTTTGGAGGGTGTCGTGATAGAGGTTTGACATCATACACTGTTGGTTATGCCATTCGTAAGGCAGCAGGCGTTCAGAGATGGTGTCAAATTCATGGTGCCATTGGGTTTCACCCACGGTGAGATGCAGGACTGCAATGGTATCGAGGCCTACAGGGCCTGGGATGGTGTCGTAATATTGGCCAGTCAGGGAATAATCTTGGTCATGCCAATGGTAAGGCGCATCCGAGTCGCAGATGGTGTCGTATTCGTGGACGAATTCATGAACTGTCACCAGCAGGGACAATGAGATGATGGAGTCGCAGCCGAGGGCAGTTTGGAGGGTATCGATATAGAGGCCTGAGGTATCGCAGAGGTAGTCATGCCACAGGAACGGGGTATCATCGATAGAGATGGTATCGAACTCGTATGCATATTGGGTTTCGCCCACGGTCAGGTGAAGCACTGTGATGGTGTCAATACCAGTGGAGCCAGGGATAGTATCATAGTAAAGGCCAGTGGTGTCGAGCAGGCAGTCGTGCCAGGTGATTGGCGTATCTGTGTCGCAGATGGTGTCGTACTCGTGGACGAATTCAAAGCCTGTCACCAACAGATCCAGCGTGACAATCGAGTCGCAGCCCAGCCAGGTCTGGAGTGTGTCGTAATAGAGGCCTGAAGCGAGGCATTCCTGGCCGTGCCATTCATACGGAATGTCAGCCATCGACACGGTGTCATATTCGTAGCCGTATTGGATCTCGCCCACTGTCAGATGGAGGACAGCGATAGTGTCGATGCCTTCGGAACCTGGAATCGTGTCGTAATACTGGCCGGTCAAGTAAAGCTCTTGGTCATGCCATTCGTACGGGGTATCCGTATCGCAGATGGTATCATACACATGGGTGAATTCATAGTTTGTCACCAACAGATCAAGCGTGACAATGGAGTCGCAGCCCAGCCAGGTCTGGAGTGTGTCGTAGTAAAGGCCTGTTGTCAGGCACTCTTGGCCGTGCCACTCGAACGGGATGTCAGCCATCGAAATGGTGTCGTACTCGTATGTGTATTGGGTCTCGCCAACGGTCAGATGGAGAACGGCGATGGTGTCGATGCCAGTGAGACCTGGGATGGTGTCATAGTACTGGCCAGTCAAGTAAAGCTCTTGGTCATGCCACTCATACGGGGTATCCGTTTCGCAGATAGTGTCGTACTCGTGGGCGAACTCATAGCTTGTCACCAACAGATCAAGCGTGACAATGGAGTCGCAGCCCAACCAGGTCTGGAGTGTGTCGTAGTAAAGGCCTGTTGTCAGGCACTCTTGGCCGTGCCACTCGAACGGGATGTCAGCCATCGAAATGGTGTCGTACTCGTATGTGTATTGGGTCTCGCCCACTATCAGATGGAGAACGGCGATAGTGTCGATGCCAGTGAGACCTGGGATGGTGTCATAGTACTGGCCGGTCAAGTAAAGCTCTTGGTCATGCCATTCATACGGGGTATCTGTTTCGCAGATGGTATCATACACATGGGTGAACTCATAACTTGTCACCAACAGATCAAGCGTGACAATCGAGTCGCAGCCCAACCAGGTCTGGAGCGTGTCATAGTAGAGGCCTGAAGCGAGGCATTCCTGGCCGTGCCACTCGAACGGGATATCAGCCATCGACACGGTGTCATATTCGTAGCCGTATTGGGTCTCGCCAACGGTCAGATGGAGAACGGCGATGGTGTCGATGCCAGTGAGACCTGGGATGGTGTCATAGTATTGGCCGGTCAGATAAAGCTCTTGGTCGTGCCATTCGTACGGGGTATCCGTTTCGCAGATGGTGTCGTACACATGAGCGAATTCATAGCTGGTCACCAACAGATCAAGCGTGACAATCGAGTCGCAACCTAACCAGGTCTGGAGCGTGTCATAGTAGAGGCCTGAAGCGAGGCACTCCTGGCCATGCCAATCAAACGGAATGTCATCCATCGAAATGGTGTCATATTCGTAGGCGTATTGGGTCTCGCCCACTATCAGATGGAGGACAGCGATGGTGTCGATGCCTTCGGAGCCTGGAATGGTGTCGTAATACTGGCCTGTCAAATAAAGCTCTTGGTCGTGCCATTCGTACGGGGAATCCGTTTCGCAGATGGTGTCGTACTCGTGGGCGAACTCATAACCTGTCACCAACAGATCCAGGGTAATGATAGAGTCGCAGCCTAACCAGGTCTGGAGCGTGTCATAGTAGAGGCCTGAAGCGAGGCATTCCTGGCCGTGCCATTCAAATGGGATGTCAGCCATGGAAATGGTGTCGTACTCGTATGTGTATTGGGTGTCGCCCACTATCAGATGGAGAACGGCGATGGTGTCGAAGCCTTCGGAGCCTGGAATGGTGTCGTAATACTGACCCGTCAGATAAAGCTCCTGATTATGCCATTCGTACGGGGTATTCGTGTCGCAGATGGTGTCGTACTCGTGGGCGAACTCATAGCCCGTCACCAACAGATCCAAGGTGACGATGGAGTCACAGCCCAGCCAGGTCTGGAGCGTGTCATAGTAAAGGCCTGAAGTCAGGCACTCCTGGCCGTGCCAATCGAACGGGAGGTCGTCCATAGATATGGTGTCGAATTCGTAGCCGTACTGGGTCTCGCCAACCGTCAGATGGAGAACGGCGATGGTGTCGAAGCCTTCGGAGCCTGGAATGGTGTCGTAATACTGACCCGTCAGGTAAAGCTCCTGGTCATGCCACTCGTACGGGGTATTAGTGTCGCAGATGGTGTCGTACTCGTGGGCGAACTCATAGCCCGTCACCAACAGATCCAAGGTAACGATGGAATCGCAGCCTAACCAGGTCTGGAGCGTGTCATAGTAGAGGCCTGAAGTCAGGCATTCTTGGCCATGCCACTCGAACGGAATATCATCCATCGAAATGGTGTCGTACTCGTAAGAGTATTGGGTCTCACCCACGGTCAGATGGAGGACAGCGATGGTGTCGATACCGAGTGTACCTGGGATGGTGTCATAGTATTGACCAGTCAGGTTGATTACTTGGTCGTGCCAAGTGATTGGCGTATCCTTGTCGCAGATAGTGTCGTACACATGGGTGAACTCATAACCCGTCACCAAGAGATCCAACGTGACGATGGAGTCGCAGCCCAGTGAGGTTTGGAGCGTGTCGTAATAGAGGCCTGAAGCGAGGCACTCTTGGCCATGCCAATCGAACGGAATATCATCCATCGAAATGGTGTCGTACTCGTAAGTGTATTGGGTCTCGCCCACGATCAGATGGAGAACCGCTATGGTGTCGATACCGAGCTGGCCAGGAATGGTGTCGTAATACTGGCCTGTCAAATAAAGCTCTTGGTCGTGCCACTCGTATGGAGTATTTGTGTCGCAAATGGTGTCGTGCTCATGGGCGAATTCATAGCCTGTCACCAACAGATCCAAGGTGACGATGGAGTCACAGCCCAGCCAGGTCTGGAGCGTGTCGTAATAGAGGCCTGTAGCGAGGCATTCCTGGCCATGCCAATCGAACGGGAGGTCTTCTATCGAAATGGTGTCGAACTCCTGGAAGTACTGGGTCTCGCCCACCGTCAGATGGAGGACAGCGATGGTGTCGATACCAAGCTGACCAGGGATGGTATCATAGTATTGGCCGGTCAGGTAAAGTTCTTGGTCATGCCATTCGTACGGGGTATCCGTTTCGCAGATGGTGTCGTACACATGGGTGAACTCATAACCTGTCACCAACAGATCCAAAGTGACAATCGAGTCGCAGCCCAACCAGGTCTGGAGCGTGTCATAGTAAAGGCCTGAAGCGAGGCACTCTTGGCCATGCCACTCAAACGGAATGTCATCCATCGAAATGGTGTCGTACTCGTATGTGTATTGAGTCTCGCCAACCATCAGATGGAGGACGGCGATGGTATCAATACCAAGCTGGCCCGGGATGGTGTCAAAGTATTGGCCTGTCAGATAAAGCTCCTGGTTGTGCCATTCGTACGGGGTATTTGTTTCGCAGATGGTGTCGTACACATGGGTAAACTCATAACCTGTCACCAAGAGATCCAACGTGACGATGGAGTCGCAGCCCAACCAGGTTTGGAGTGTGTCGTAGTAGAGGCCTGAAGCGAGGCACTCTTGGCCGTGCCATTCATACGGGAGGTCTTCCATAGATATGGTGTCGTACTCGTAGGCGTATTGGGTCTCGCCCACGATCAGATGGAGAACCGCTATGGTGTCGATACCGAGCTGGCCTGGGATGGTGTCATAGTATTGGCCGGTCAGGTAAAGTTCCTGGTTGTGCCATTCGTACGGGGTATTTGTTTCGCAGATGGTGTCGTACACATGGGTAAACTCATAACCTGTCACCAACAGATCCAAGGTGACGATGGAATCGCAACCCAACCACGTCTGGAGCGTGTCATAGTAGAGGCCTGTTGTCAGGCATTCCTGGCCGTGCCAATCGAACGGGAGGTCTTCCATAGATATGGTGTCGTACTCGTAGGCGTATTGGGTCTCTCCTATCGTCAAATGGAGAACCACCAAAGAATCACAACCAAGGTAACTTCCATCCACAATAGTGTGGGAATAATCACCCGATTCGGAATAGAGGTTATCATACCACTCGAACGGCTCGCAGGTAATCACTGTGGTGTCGCCCGGGATAACAGGAAGCACTGACAAGTGGAGCATCACCGTGGAGTCGCAGCCTAAATAACTGGCATCAATGAAGGTGTGAGGATAATCTCCAGACACGGAATAGGTCTCGCCGTACCATTCAAACGGGACTCCCACCACCACCGTGGTGTCACCTTGAGGTACCGGCTCTATGGTCAGGTGGAGTGTCACAATGGAGTCGCAGCCTAAGTAGCTGGCATCCTCAAAGGTGTGGGAATAGTCACCGGACTCGGAATAGAGGTCATCATACCACTCGAACGGCTCGCAGGTGATTACCGTGGTGTCACCTGGAACAACGGGGAGCACTGTCAAATGGAGCATCACGATGGAGTCACAACCAAGATAGCTGGCATCCTCGAAAACATGAGTATAGTCACCTGTGGTATCACAGAGCTGGCCGTACCAGTTGAAAGGCTCACAAGTGATCATCGTGGTGTCGCCCTGAAGCACCGGCTCTATCGTCAAATGGAGAACCACCAAAGAATCACAACCAAGGTAACTTCCATCT
>JAEEII010000109.1 GCA_016281295.1 Bacteroidales bacterium | reverse complement strand
TTAAGGAGCAGAATGGTTTAATCAGAATGTCTGATGAAAAGGGCCGCATTTCACTCAACAAGGGATATACACAAGAGGGATTTGCGAATAAGGTTTATAACATTCATCTTAGATACGCAGGAGATAATGATGAGTTGTATTTCCGCGATTATCTGAATGAGCATCCTCAAATTGCAAAGGAATATGAAACATTAAAGCTTGAATTATGGAAGAGATATGAGCATGACAGAGATGCCTATACTGTTGCAAAAACTGATTTCGTTCGCAAATGGACAAAAGAAGCCTGTGCAATATATGGCAAAAGATACTGATAAAATCCAATATACCGGTATGAACCGTATTCCAAACATCATCTCTGCGTTCAGAATTCTTGGGGCCTTCTTCCTTCTGTTTTTTTATCCAGTAACTGTGGCATTCTGGGTAATTTATGGTCTCTGCGGCATTAGTGATATGCTGGATGGTTACCTGGCGCGGAAACTACACGCAGAGAGTAAGACCGGTGCCGTGTTGGACAGTGTGGCAGACCTCTGCTTTGTCGTTTGCTGCGCAATACGGTTGGTTCCCGTTGTCCAGATTCCGACATGGTTATGGATCTGGGCATTGGTAATTGTCTCCATCAAGATTGTCAATCAAGTTTCGGCACTGATTGTCTGCAAACGCTTCTGCTTCCCTCACACAAAAGCAAACAAACTGACTGGTTTTTTGCTTTTCCTCTCTGTTCCTACAATGTTTTGGTCTCTTGTCCCCTTGGCATTTGTTGCCGGTGTCGCTTCATTCGCCGCCGTTCAGGAAGGCCATTTTATCAGGACACATAAGGTTTCTCCGCCTCACGAAAAGCCCTCGGCGAAAGCCCTGTGAGTCGCTTGAAATACTTGCCGAAAAACGAGGGCGAGGCAAAATTCAGGTCGTCGCTGATTTCGGAGACCCGTTTTTGGGTGGAGCTGAGTTGCGCCTTCGCATCCATGATGACGCAACGCTCTATCCAGTCGGTAGCACTCCGCCCCGTGGCCTCCATGATGACCCTTGAAAGATACTTGGCGCTTTTGCAGAGCTTGTTGGCGTAATACGACAAGTCGCGATGGCGGCGGTATTCCGCCTCAACCAAGTTGAGGAAAGCCTCAGCCAAATCCGAAGAATGCCCCTCGGCAAGTCTGGGTAAGGGATCTTGATGGGTGATAAATGCCTCCATACCCATGAAAAAGCCTCTCGCCAACACTTGTAACGCCTCCATAATATTGGACTCTTCTTTCAACAGAATCAACGACTTGCAGAGTTCGATGAAGTTACGAAACGCCAAGGCAGCCTCGTCGGGGAAAAGGTAATACGGTTTGCGCTCCACGCTTTGGGTCAGCCTAAGTGAGGCACCGAGGTTGATGCCTTCGGCAAAACGGGGCGAAACCATAATCATCTTGCCTTTGAAGTCGGGCGACAACTCGCTGCCGCCGATGACTTGACCGGGCAGGATAATGATAATACCGTTGGACTCAATGCTGTACTCCCTCAAGTTGACTTTGCCCTTGGCGCTGCCCTGCTCGCACAAGGTGGCGATAATCCAATCGTTCTTGTAGGGATAACTGGCATGGGGAGACAAAACGGGGTTGTCCAAGATGATGAACTCATCTTTGGCATTGACAATGGACAACGGGTTCTCGATTTCACGGTAAAGCTGCTCAGGTAGTTTTTTCATCGCTCAACCCCTTTTCAGCCACAAAAATAGTCTATTTTTCCATAATTTTGCCTGAAAAAGTGGAAAATCATCCAATTTAAGCGGAAAGCAGACCTTTTCCATATTAAGGTGATGGCCTATTTTTGCAGCATCATAACGTAAAAAGTTTGTAATATGCGTATCAAATCCATTTTAGCATTGGCACTCATTGCCTTGGCCATGACGAATTGTTCGCCTTTGAATCTCACCACGTTCAATGCCACCTCAAACGGTGTGGAATACAAGTATGAGGTTGTTGTACCTATGATGAATTTCGTCCGTGTTTCAGCAGTTACTCCTGCTGACCAACTGACGGGTGAAGTAGTCGTCCCATCAACCGTCAATTACAACGGCACAAACTATGTCGTTTCCCAAATCGGCAAAAGTGCTTTCGAAGGTTATTCCGGCATCACCGAGATGACTATCCCTTCAACCATTTCCGTCATTGAGGAGAAAGCCTTCCGCAACTGCACGGCCTTGAGCGAAATCAACACACCCCAGCCGCTTTCCACCATCGGCGATTACGCTTTCGAAGGCTGCTCGTCGCTTGAAAGTTTCAGTTTGCAGGCTTCCATCTCGAAGTTGGGCGAAGGCTGTTTCCGCAACTGCATATCGTTGGCCAGCGTCACCTTCCCGACCTCGCTGAACAATATCCCGGCAAAGGCCTTTGAGGGATGCACCGCCCTTGAGGAAATCTACATCGACCGCAACATGCTGACGATTGGCTCCAAAGCCTTTTTCGGCTGCGCTGCCGTGACTGACTTCACCTGCCTGACACCCACGCCTCCAACCGCCAGCAACAACACCTTTGAAGGCATGGACGCCA
>JAEEII010000108.1 GCA_016281295.1 Bacteroidales bacterium | reverse complement strand
GGTCTGTCGTGTGTCAAGATTCGACATGTGGTCAAGTTGTGTGAGATAATTTTCATGGTTATATTCTATTTCTTTCTGTGGATACTCCAACCGATAAGAAGTCAGCTTAGCATGGTTGGTGGTGGTGGGTGTCGCCATCGTTCGGCGAGCCAAAGCCCAGGCTTCCCAAGGCTGACGGAAGAGGTTCAGCCAACGCTGCTGATAGATCATCTTAAGATAGAACTCCTGGCTGCCTTCGTAATCAGGGTTCATCCATACTGCATAGTTCATCACATTGGCTGCCATATTGTTGCTTCGTGACCAGATATCGAGACTGCCGCAATAGTTTGTGTATTGAGGATAATAATACGTCCAGCGATCCGTGTGATCCGGGATATGAGTCCAGAAGAGGAAGGACTGGTAAATACCGGAGCGAATGGATTCGTCAGCATTGAGCGGAGGCGTGATGCCACCGATGTTTCTCACTTCGATTTCTGCCTTCATGAAGAGCACATCGGCATAAGTCACCAAAATCTGGGGAACATACCTTTCGTCTCTGGTTAAGTAGTAGTTGAAGGGTGAAAACAGGCAGGAAGGGCCTTTGAAGGTATAGCTGCCGTCGCGACTTTGGGCGTAGGGTGAGCCACCTTCTGTAGGAGTCTCAGCCGTGTGAATCTGGGGATAGGGCTTCCAAGCTCCATCGGGGAAGCTGTCGGTTTTGTGATTGGTGTCGAAGAAAAGGAAGGTGCGATAATCATAGATACCGCTGCCATCCATGTCATCAGTGGATGAGAGACATCTCCAGATGGTTTCGCCCATACGGAGGTGTTTGTGTTCACGGAACGACCAGTTGGTATCCCAGTTAGTGCCTAACATACTGGGCCATAAGCAGATGCCTCCACCTGTAGTTGATCCTCCGGAAGAACTCATTACAAAGTAAATAAAGTTATAGGCATTCACTAACAAGGGGGTGGCAAAGTCGGGGTCTTTGTCATACATACGCAAGCCATGACGCAGCAGCAACGAATTGGCAAACTCAGCCCAAAGGGTGTAGTTGTTGTTGAGCAACACCTCGTAAGGCAGCTTGTAATACTCGTTGCCACTTGGGGTGGTTGCGCTGTCGGCATGCAAAATATCGCGCGACCAAAGCAACTCGTCCAGCAGTGATTTATAGATGCTTTCCTGGGAATCCCATTTCGGTTTCATGGTGTTGAGCGAGGAACCACTTTCCCAGATACGACCCGCTTCAGTGTAAGGGATGTCGCCGAAGATATCAGTTACCTTGAAGGTTTGATAGGCTTTTAACACGTTGAGTTGGGCGCGCACTTTGTCGCACACGGCGGTGTCGCCTTGCTCCTCGCTGTAGTCATCCATGCGTTTTTCCAATTCACGGATGTTGGTCAACATATAGTAGTAGTTAGACCAAAGCTCGGAAATGCCGATTTGTGAGTTACCCCAGGCCTCGGATGTCAGGGCGCCGAGTTCTGTTTCGGGATACCAGATTTCATTTTGCAGATAAAATTGTTCGTTCATGCTCTGTTGCAGGGAGCTGATAATGCCGTTGAACAAGGCTTCCATGGTGGTTCCCGTTGGTGAGAACGGATCCTGGTTCATCTCCTCAAAGTCCTTCGTACACGAAGAAAATGTCAGAGAAAACAGCAATGCGAGGAAAAACGACGAAGCAAACCAAGTTGATCGGATGATGCCGTTGTTATTCATATTTACCTTTCTCATAGTTCTAAATTCTTATTTTCTTTCTACCGAGATTAAACCCCTAACGGGGTAGTACCCTCTAAATTCTAAATTCTAAATTCTTAATTTTATAAATTCACCTTAAGTGTAAACATGATGGATCTCGTTCCCGGGTAGGAGGCGTATTCCAAGCCTTGGGCATTGCCAGAACCTTGGGTGCCTTCGGGATTGATGTTATCGGGCAAGGTCTTGTAGAAGTAAAACAGGTCGCGGCCTACCAGCGAGAGGGAGGCCTGTTTGAAGAAGTTCTGCTTGTCGAGCAAACGACGCGGGAAGTCGTAAGTCAAGGCGAGTTCGCGCATCTTGATCCAGGTGTTGCTCACGATACCTGGTGCGGTGATGATTTTGCCCCAACCGCCATAGTTGGGCATGTATTTATAGAGATAATGAACATTGTTATTGTTCTCATGAGCTTCGCCCGTCTCGGTGTTGATGCAATAACCCGGCAGGATAACACCATAGTTGCCGAGGAAGTTGCCATCAGCATCGTAATAGGCATTGCCGCCGCCATCACGCTCAAAAAGCGTCTCAGGACTCTGTCCAGTCTGCATTCCCACAACGTAAGAGGCACAGTAGATCTGACCTCCTAATTTGGCATCAATCAAGGCATAAAGCGACCAGTTCTTATAGGAAGCCCTCATGTTGATACCGCCTGTGACCCAAGGTGCGCAGTTACCCACTGGAACACGATTGTCTGTAATCAGATACTCCGTTCCCGTTTCGTTAAGCAGCGGCATGGGATTGCCGTCGGCATCGTAGAAAGGTCCTATTTCCGTTCCGTCGGCCATCGTGTATTTATACAGATAATTCCAACCGTAGATGGTACCGTATTCCTCACCTTCCTCCACTGCGATGGCGGGACCGTTTGAGCCCCAAATCTCGGAGAGTGTGTACATGTTGGCTCCCGACAAATCCACAATCTTGTTTCTGTTGCGTGCTAAGTTCAACCCTACCTGAATGCCATAGTCCTTACCCTGCGCGATGTCGTAGGTCATGATAGCCTCGATACCTTTGTTGGTCACCACACCCGTGTTGATGGTCACGTTGCTGGCACCTGTTGACGGGGCAAGTGGCGATGAAAGAATCTGGTCCCATGAGTAAATATTATAATAGGTGAAGTCCATATTGAACCTGGCACCCAAACCGAGGTCGAAACCTAATTCAAAAGAACGTTGGCGTTGTGGTTTCAGCTCCAACGGAGGCACTGTGGTTGGCAAAGTGGCTGATAGCTGATGGCCGAACGAGCCGGTGTTGTAGGTATAGGTGAGCTGATAAGGATCCGTATCACTGGCTGTTTGTGCCCATGAGCCTCTCAACTTCAAATAATTGACAGGTCCCCATTTCCAATCTTTGAAGGCGGAAGTCGGCACGAAACTCAAAGTGGCCGAGGGATAGAAATAGCTGTTGTTGGTGATGGGCAGGGTTGACGACCAGTCGTTACGTCCCGTCACATCCAAAAACATCCAGTCGCTGTAGCTCAAGTTGAGGAAGGCATATACTGAGTTGACTTGTTTTTCCCATTTCGACTCGCCAAACACACGTTCCGTGGCGGAGGAATAATTATAAATGGTGTACAAGTTGGCATACGCCCAAGTGCCAGAGCTACCGCTCATGCCATCGCGATAGCCATAATATTGCTCACCGCCGATGGAGAAACGGAGGTTGAACTTCGAGTCGAACACCTTGTCTTTATAAGCTGTCAGCAAGAAGTCCATGTCGCGGGTGACGGCAGAGGATTTGCTTTTTGAGTAGTAGCCACCGGCCATGCCATCACTGGTAGTAGGTTTGTGCGTGGTGATGTAGTTGTCGTTGGTCCAGTCCAAGGCGATTTTGCCAGTGGCACTGAGCCATGGGGTGACATCATAGAGCAGGCGCACCGACCCGAACATCTTGTCACGGTCCAAGGTGGTGTTATGATTGTAGAAAGTCCAGAATGTGCTGTTGTAGATATACATGTAAGGATAGCCATCAAACTGGTTCATGGTGCCGTCGGGATTCTCGTATGCGGTGCTTTCCAAACCTTTCCAGCTACGAGGCCAGCTGTAAAGCAATCCCTTGTTGAAGTTGCTGTTCGATTCGCCGATTTCAGGTGAGTTCAAGCGGAAATAGTCGAGATAAGTGAAGGCCACATCGACTTTGATTTTGTCGGACACGTTGATGAGCGATCCCACGTTGACGGTTGACTGGCGCAGGTTGCAGTTATCGATGATGGTGCTGGTTCTGGAGTCGGTAAACGACACGCGGATGCTTCCAAAGTCGCCTGCATTCTGAAGTGAGATGTTGTTGTTGAACACATAGCCGTTATGATATAACATGCTGAGGTTATCGGGTTGGGGATCGTATTTCCTGATTTTGCCATCCCACCACAACACACTTTCACCATTCATCTCAGGCCCCCAGCTCTGTGCGCCGCCATAATAACCGAAAGTGGTGTTGGTGGGTTCACCCGCTGGCCCGTTGTCCACGCTGTAAATACCAGGATACTCATACACTTGGTTCCCCAAAGAATCTGTCAAGCCTTCAATCGGGGTGAGTACAAGCTTGCTGAAAGTGATAGGGCCACCTGCACCGTATTTATTCTGAACCTTACGGTAAAGATAAGGCTGTGTGACTTTGACACTTGATGAGAAGCTGATGCCGAGACCTCTTTGTTTGCTTCCTTTTTTTGTGGTGATGAGCAGCACGCCGTTACCGCCTCGCGAGCCATACAATGCCGCGGCGGTGGGGCCTTTCAAGATGTCGATGTTCTCGATATCCTCTTGGTTGATGTTGTTCAAGGCTGTACCCCAGTCGCGACCGCCACTCCAGTCAGTGATACCACCTTCATTCGACATGGGGACACCATCCACCACAATTAACGGCTGGTTGTCGCCAAAGATACTGTTGTTACCGCGGATGGTGATACGTGAAGAACCGCCATCGACACCCGTCGGGTTGATGATTTGCACACCGGCGGAGCGACCGCTCAAGGCACTGATCACACTGCCCGAGCCTGACTTGGCAATCATGTCGCCACCGATTTCCTCGGTGGCATAACCCAACTCGCGTTTCTGACGTTTGATGCCCAGTGCGGTCACCACCACGTCGTCAAGCATTTGTGCGTCTTGATCCAAGGTGACGTTGATGGTACTTCTGCCATTCACAGGAATTTCTTGTTTGGTAAACCCCACAAAACTAAATACCAGGATGCCTTGGGCATCCACATCAAGGCTGTAGTGTCCGTCAATGTCGGTCACAGTGCCGGCACCACCGTTTTTCTCGGTGACTGTCACTCCAGGTAACCCGAAGCCGTCATCAGAAGAGACCACTTTTCCCGATACTGTCAGACGTTGCGCCATGACCTGCATCGAGGAAAGGATTAGAATCAGAAAGATTAGTAGATGTTTATTATTCATAAATATATAAATTAATTAGATAATCTCTTTTGAGTTGTTTCATTTTCCATCAGTATTTCATCTTTGTCTTGGTGATAGGTTTCTTCAAGGAAAAGTTCGCCGGTGTCGAGGAATTTCTTCCAAACGCCGTTACGGATGCCTCCTGAGTAGGATTGGATTTCGCGAAGGCGTCCATTGGGGTAATAAAAGCGATGTTCTCCATCAGGGTATCCACCTTTAAAAGAGCCTTGGAAGGACATTTTGCCATTGGAATAATAGGAGATCCAATCACCCACTTGATGGCCGTTACGGTATTCACCTTCAAAACGTTCCTCGCCTGATTGCTCGATCCATTTTCCTGATTTGAGTCCCTCGAAATAGTTTCCTTTTACGATTATATTACCTGTTTCGTCATATTCCACGTAGTTTCCTTCGGGCACGCCTTCAAAGAACTCTTCTTGTTTTTGTATTTTTCCTGAAGGATAATACCAGGTCCATAGGCCCTGAAGCATACCGTCTTTATAGCTACCTTCTTGTTCAAGCACTTCGCCAGGATAATAGAACTTCCAATCACCAGAGCGTTTGCCATTGATAAAAAGGCCTTTGGAGCGCATTGTGCTGTCGGGATAAAGTTCTATCCATTCGCCGCGTCGGGTGCCATCGGTATCCATGACACCTGCTTGCACCAGTTTTCCGTTTTGGTAGATTTGAGAGCTGATTACATTGCCGTTTTCGTCAAACTCGCGCCAGGTGCCTTCTCTTTTGCCGCCGCGGAACGAGGCCTCGCGTTTGATACGTCCGTTAGGGTAATACTCATGCTGCATTTGGAGTGGTTTGGTGGCGCTTTCAACGATTTGTTCCACGTCGTTGACATATTTTGTGATGACTTTCAGATTACCTTTCTCGTCGTATTCTTTATAGAAGCCGTCACGCATTCCGTGTTTGTAGTATTGTTCCCATTTGAGTTCGAAGTCAGGATAAAACTCTTTCCAGTACCCATGTTTTCTTCCTTGGCTGTCGTAGCGGTTGATGACTTCGCGGCTATTGACAAATCCTTTTTTATAAGTGATAATTTCGATAAGTCTGCCTGTGGTATCGTACACGGGAGAAAGGCCTTCTTCGTAACCGTTATGGATGGGAGTGATTTGAAGCAGGTGGTAATGGCGGTCGAAACGCTTACTGACATCGGTTCGAATGCCGTTTTCAAAATGGTCTTCGATAATCTCGTCGGACATATAAGTTTTTCTCGGGCCATTTTTGATGTCTTTCAGATAGCTGACGGCGAGGGTGGTGTCACCTTCTTCCGAATAGAAATACCAGATGCCATCCAGGAGGTAGTCTTTTCTATTGCCTTCCGATTTCAGTTTGCCGTTTTCATAATAGGTTTTCCAATAGCCATCAGGTTTTCCTTGGCGAAGTGTTCCTTCGGAGGAGATGCTATCATTAGGATATCTATATATTTGATATTCAGATTGTCCGAATAAAATATTAGGACAAACGAAGCAACATAATAATCCTAAAAGAGTGACAGGGCATCTCATTTTCTTTTTGATTTGCTAATTCTATTCCGCAAAAATAAAAAAATCCCGTCATTATTGACGGGATTGTTGAAAATTCAAGAAATTATTAAAAGGGGGATTCT
>JAEEII010000107.1 GCA_016281295.1 Bacteroidales bacterium | reverse complement strand
CCGAAGCAAATTCATCAAAGTCAAGGTAGGCATGATAAGGGTTGCCCACGAGGTTCCATCCGGTATGTTCTCTACCTTGGACAGTGACAGTACGATTCTTATTCCCCGCGTTCAGCAAACCGTGGCTTTGGAGGTAGGTCTTCTTGGCAATGGCAAACATATAGCCTTTACCAATCTTCAAGAAGTTCTCATTCTGGTTGGATACGTTTTGATCATTCACATCCTCCTCCGTATAAGGAAGATGTTTATGGATATGCTCGGGACGAGGTGCATCAGGATTACTCTCATCACTGTGCCAGTGGTTCGGGCCATTGCGCTTGAAATTAATCCAATGCGGTTCAGGCTCATAATAACAGAACATATCCATACCGTATGGATAACGATGATACTCATCAGTATTCTCAACGCAGCCATCACCAAATTCTTGTTGGTCGGCAACCCTACTCGGGAAGTAACCATCCACCCAGGCCCAAGTGCTGTTCGGATCCTGATTAAAAACAGAATTCGGGTTGCTTACATTCTGACTTTGGCTATTCTCCCAACCCTTCATCCAATAACGAATGAAATCATTAGGTGCTGGAGTGTTAGGATTAAGCCAAGTGAACTCTCCATACGTAGCATTTGCAGCTTCATCTATGTATGGCCATGGGTTGTTGAAATAAGTACCACGGTCTCCACCTGTATAATGCACTTTCAAGTTCGTGTTCACATAATCGTTTTCAACCTTCAATTCATAATTGAAGCCCAAAGGCGCATTGCTCAAAGGCGATGAGAACATGTGCCAGTCGCGGGTCAATAATTGACCTTCGTCAATGTGGTTCAATCCTGGCGTTGAGTAAGCATGTCCACATGAATTGTCGAATGTGACGCCAACGTATGTTTCTGGGTGATTTGCCAAGGTACCAGGATGTAAGATGGCTGCATGCTCATAGACACTGAGTTTAGCCGGTTTATAAGCATTTTGAGTTCTAATATTAGCTGTCAAAGTATCTTTCACATCACCGTAAACGTACATATAGTCATTGTTCGTCATTCTCTCGATCATCGAGTTCAGCTCATCATCATCACGCACGGGACCGGCATATTGCAATTTAGGACCTCCGTTCCAGGTAGCCATGCTGCGGAAGTCGCCAATGCCTTGTTTGCCATCACCCCAATCGCAGAGGTGCAAGACGGGGAAGTCGTCATTGATACCCGTAATGGTAGGACGAGCCCACAATGAATACTTATGCCCATTGCCATTGTTCTCCTTAACCCACTTGTTCAAGTTGACAAACAGGAGGCAGGTATCGTTTTCCAAAATATCATTCCAACTATTGCCATCATTTACCTGCAACTTGTTGTCGTTATAGATATAACGGTAGCGGTCGGCTGACATCGGGTCGGTGTAATGATAGCAATCGGTCAGCAAGCTCGCAAAACCTGCGTCAAAGCCGGCCTGTTCGCGCACAGGTGTCTGGAAACCGTGTCCCAAAATAATCGGCATCTTCGTTTCGAAGGCAAGAAGCTTGAATTTGGCATTTGTAACATTATTATTCTCATTGTCTTTGTCTTGCAGACGAGAGTAGCAGTTCTTGATGGTGGCCACATTATATCCGACTAAACCACCAGCCTTGACATCACTGTTTGCACCAAACACCAACTTCGGATTGGAGAAGGAGTTGTTGATATTGGCCACTTTACCGTCGACATTCGGTTCGGCACGTCCCACTAAACCTCCAATGTAACCACCATCTATGTACGTCTTCTCAGCCTTGATGTCGGACATACCCATTGAGGAATGGAGTTCGCCTTCCACCATATAACCAATCACACTTCCCACGTTAAATGCATCGTCACGTACTGCGCAGACAATGTCAGCACCGCCTTCGCTGTTTGATACCATGTTGTTAGGATTGGCGTCTTCTTCCGTGCCCAACATGCCCACCAAAGTTCCAATATTGGCAGCACCTTTATGGTTCAGGTCGCTGACCGGTTCAATATATCCGCTCAACACGAAGGTACGGTCAACCACGCCGCCGTCAACCGCACCGAACATGCCATAGTTGACTCGGTTGTAGCGTCCGTCGCCCATACCGAAGTAGGCCATGCTTAAGTTTGTGATGATGTGGCCACGACCGTCGAATGTGCCGCCAAAGGTCTTCACCCCTGCCAATTGGTCACCTACTGGAAGCCAAACATACTGCAGGAGGTCGATGTCTTTCTTTTGACTGATAGTTTTGTTCAACAAGTTTTGGGCTGTCGGACCATTCAGGCCATTCACAATACTGATTAGCCAGGCAAGGTCTTCAGGCGAGTCAATGTTGTCGTATGAGAATCCTAAGGGTTTCCTCGTCACCACATTGTTCCATGTCCAACCGAAATAAAGGGTCTTTTCAATAGTGGCATCGTCTCCAGCATCAAGCAATGCAGGCGAATAATTTGATGCACTTTGCTCATAGTAAGTGGTCTTATAATCGTCCTGATAGCCTCTATAGAAGAAGCGAGCCAAGTCGTCATAGTAGTTCTCATCGTTCCATGATTTATATGCAACTTGAGGATTGCTAACCGTACTCGTTAAATTCACATTAGCTTCGGCGATAGGCGACATGGTATTCTGCCTGTAGCTTGGCTTCTTATTTCTAATCGGGCTGGTAATACCGATACGCGAACTCTTATACAAAGTATCTGTGATGTAGGTATGCTTTGCGAAGGTGGGCAGATAAACATTGCTCTCAATCTTGGTAGAAATCGTATCATTTACTTCTCCTGAAGCATCGTAAACTAGTTTATTAAGATGTTGGAGATTGTTAGTCACAGTCACCTTACCTTCCGCGTTCACAGTAGCGAAACGATGCACGTAGACTGCACCACCATGGCGTTTGGTAACATCGGTTGAATCGGCTTTATAATCAGGATTGTAGTAATAATCAGCCTCGGTGTTGTTGTAGCCACGTTGCAACTCGGTACCTTCCTGCGTCAGATCGCCTAACTCTCTGACACTCTTCAAGGTTAGCGTTGTGCCCGCTGACGTAACAGCTAGCGGCTTGTGTACAAGATCCTGATCGAAGAAATCTGGAATCTCATGGAATTCGTCATCAGATTGATTATGGCCATACAAGCCATCAACCAAAACGTTGTCGAGGGTGAGATTGCCCTTTTGTGAAGACGAAACCGAATCCACATCAATCAAGGTGGTGTAATTCGGGCCTGGGCCTGCAGTGGAACTTCCTTGTCCCTGTTGATGTTTTAGACCTCTGTAATTGCCATAATCAAATGGCAACAGCGTAGTTGTCGTTGTCGTATCCCTTTTATTGTTACTCATCTCATGACCACCAGGATAACGGTAGAGATGAAGTTTATAGTGAGCCAGTTTATAATTATCTCCAGATCCTTCCCATGTTCTATTAATATTAATGTCACCACCATTTTCTTCCTTCACGGCCGAGACAGGACCCACCACATAAATGACATCCTTCGAAGGATTGAATATGGCATAAGGGCCTTGTGTTTTCCTATCATAAATGATGCCCTTATTAGCGTCAACATTTCCTGCATTCGAGCTCACCGTCAGTTTGGGCATGTCGGGATAATGTCCCCAACCATCCTGGTGGTCCTCGTCTTTACCCCAGCCGCCTGCAGCACCACGACCATCCACATACCATGCTTTTCCCTTTTTCTTGGGAATAATCCACATGCGATAGAAATCGCGGTCCTCTCTTGTGAGCGGATATACATTAATGTAAGGATACTGTTTCGTCTTGGTGTATACATCACCACCATCATCACCTTCGACAGGATAGTCCCAAATTCCCAAATCAGCTTTTTCGGTGAAGAAGTTGTAACCATTGGGATATTCATCTATATCTAAACCTGTACTATTAATCTTATAGCTCAAGAAGCCACCGTCGGCAATGTTGTCGTTGTCATATTCGAGAGTAGTTTCGTTTTCGTCTCTCCAAATGTTGTTGTTCTTAACTCCAGTAATCTTCGGGCGGGCGAAGGCGAAGCTCTCCGTTCCGTAGGGTTCGTAGTCACTGTCCATTCTGAAGAAGCCTTGCAATTCACCGTACATGGTGATTGTGGTGTCCCTATGGTAGCGAACCCAAAGCTGCGAGAAGTCGTTGAATAAGATGACATTTTCCTGGTCATAGGTGAGTGTATCATCTACAGCAGAGTATCTGTAGAACAATCTTGCATTTCTCGCTGTATTTTCACTACCTGGAATGGAGTCAACAGCAATCCACTCCCACTTGTTATTGTTTTTACTAATGTTGCCGTAATGTTGCTTTCTTTCGTCATTTTGGGCAGTAGTATTTCCTTGAACTTCCAAAGCCTTAAGTTCTTCATAAATTGTTCTACCAGCCGCAACATTCAGATGCACACTGCGCAAGCAGAAGATGGAGTCCATATAGGCGGGTTGGCCATTACCGATAGCGATGGCACTGGCATTGGCCATATACAGCGTATCGTCCACTTTAACCACAGAATACAACTTGTTGGTGTTGTAAGTTGTGTTAATGTCGTTGAAACCAGTTAAGTTGATGTTGGCATTGTCGATTAGCAGGTTCTGGCAACGTTGGATAGTGGTCAGGGTACGGGTAGCTGAAGTAAACTCCCCATCACCGTGGCCAAGATTGTCAGTGTTACGATGGCCATATTCTCTCATCAAGACATTGTGTCCCGATCGGCCAGCCTCACAGTGGGTGCCACTACCAAACACACCACCTCTGATATCCATGTAGTTGCCCGAATTGTCAGCAGTATTGTATGCGGTACCGTCAATGTAGATATTGGTGTAGCCTGTGGCATCGTAGTGAGTCCAATCATTCACGTTGACGCCTTGTGTGCCAAAATAGTTGGAACCGGCATATACCGAATTGCCGATGCTCACCGCGTTTTCAATGGCAATCTTACCCTCGTGCTCATCGCGGTCGATTTCTGCTGTGGCATAATTAGGTTCTGCTGCATTGGTAGTAAAGGAAATCTCGGCGCCGTAGGCCGTGCCTTTGTTGTTCACAGCGTAAGCGCGAACATAGTAAGTGGTGCCTGCCGCAAGACCGGTCAGTTTACAAGTATAATAGCCACGGCCATCTCCAGTAACACCAATGACTGGAGAAACCTGTGTAGTAGGATTAGGTGACGTACCCCAGCAAATACCGCGTTGTGTGACGTTGCCGTTGCCAATGGCGGACACATAACCGTCCACTTCGGCAGAAGTACCCGTCACGTCAAAAACACCTGAAGTAAGTACAGTGGGTAGATAAGTGCGGTCATCGAAATAGATGTTGTCAGCATTACGCATGCTCAAATCAGACCAATTTCCATTATTGTCTTTTCCGGCAATGGCGTTGACACCCACATTGACCACCGACGATCCTATCACCTCACCAGCGTAACCCAAGCCATGTACGCTACCATCGATAGTGCCACCGCTGATGTTGACAAAGGCAGTCCAGTCTTTCTCATGTCCTGTTTCAAAGTTACCGTCGATTGACCTATTGCTACTGCCGTACACCGAACCATTGACATGACCACCTCGCATATTGACTGTCTTGGTGCCAGGATGCTTGTCAGCCATGTCAACAGACACTTGCTTGCAGCCGCCAAACACGTCACCCTTCACTTCACCACCATTGATATTGACCACCTTTTCCAAGGAGACGAGACTTGCATTACCTCCACCAAACACACTGCCATAGGCAGTACCACCCACGAAGAAGACACGAGTGCTACCCTTTACGATGCCAGAAGTTTCAGTCTGGTTACCGTCGGCATCCCTATCAATGCCTCGACCACCGCCAAACACGTTGCCTTTGTACTCGTTGCCTCCATCGAAGCCAATCGTGCCATTGTATATGGCCACCTTGGTGTTTTCGGAGAGGTGGCCGTTTTCACCGCCGCCAAACACCGAGCCCTTGATAGTAGCAGTTTCTTTAATGATAACCTCCGAATTCTTCAGATAGGCTAAGTTGGCGTAAGCCTCGCCTACCAATCCCTTGGCACCACCATAGACGTTGCCGCCACGAATGGCTGTGTTTTCATTACCAATGGTCACGCCACCATGGATATACACTGTGGCACGACCGCTTTCGGCGCCATTGTTGTAATCAGGATCGGCGGGAATGCTAACATTTCCTTCAGTATATGCAGGGTAGGTACCAACAGTGGCCATACGACCACCGCCATACACGGAGCCGTTCACTTTGCCACCAAAGATATCGACGAAGGTATTGCCGTAGGTTCTACCCGAAGTGCGACTAAATCCGCCGTTAGCGTTAAGGTCCTTACCACGGCCGCCACCGTAAACGTTGCCATCGTAACCCGTAGTGCCGTCAGTGCCAATCGTGCCGCCTTCCACATACACATGGGAATTTTGACGCACATGGCCGTTCTCGCCACTTCCGAACACGCTACCTTTCACTTGGGCACTGTTTTGAATGTGGACGAAACTATTTTTCACAAAAGCCAACTGGGCAAAAATAACGTCAGGGCCCTGTTCGGTAGCTGCTCGTCCGTAGCCCGAGCCAAACACATGGCCGTTCTCGTTGCCGTTGGTGCCGATAATTGCGTTATCTTTGATAAACACATTGGCCATGCCTGAGAAGTTGGCGACATGGTTTTCGGCAATACCGACAGAAGCCAAGTTGCCACCGCCATACACGTTGCGGAAAACTTTACCGCCCTTAACGGTGGTATTCGTGTGGAACTTCACCCAACCTGCTGTCTTACTGTATTGGTTGCTTTGGTCCTTATCGGTACCGCAGCCGCCGCCGAACACATTGCCCATGACGGTGCCCGATGCTCTATCATAACCAATTTCACCACCCCAAACGTCAATATCGGTGCTGCCCAACACATGGCCGTTTTCACCGCCGCCATAAGCTGAGCCCTTGATGTAACCACCACTGATGTTGACATCTGTATTGCCCGTATAGGCAAAGTGCTTGTAATCTGCACCTGCCAAACCTTTGGCCGAACCAAACACCATGCCGTTGCCATTGCCATCGGTACCGATAGTGCCACCGCTGATATTGACTATCGTATGGCCATTATAAGGAACATCTGTTGTTGGTTTGAGTTTCAGGAATCCTGTTTCCTCTGGATGCTCTCCTTCAAGTCGGGTCTCATCATCAGGACCATAATAATAAGGTATGCCCGAAGGCGTGTCATCGCTAGTCATAATCTGTCCCACCGAGGCCATGGTGCCGCCACCATACACCGCATGGTAGATAGTACCATTATTGACGTTCACCTCGGTTTGCACATACACCTTACCCGCAGTGCGGCTGAACAGGGAATCGGTACCAACAACATATCTGTCGACACCACGACCGCCGCCATACACATCACCAGTATATGGATACATGTTATCGCTTCCGATGACGGCTTGTCCATCAATATTCACCTTGGTCTCGACAAACACGTGACCATTCTCGCCGCCACCAAACACGGCACCCATCACCTTGGCTGAACCATTGACGGTGACAAATGTATTGTTTGTAAAGGACAAGTTGGCATATTTTTTAGAATCAACAAGTTCCGATTCTGTACTTGTACCATACTTCGGATAAGCCGGCATACCACGACCCGAACCAAACACGCGGCCATTGTTGAGACCTGTGGAGCCCACCTGACCACCGCTGATGCGTACAGTGGACATACCTGTGGTCTTCAGATACTCTCTATCTCTGTATCCAACATTGGCCAAGCTGCCACCACCATACACATTGTGGCGCACCAATCCTCCCGTCATCCGCACTTCCGTGTTTCCTTTTACAAAGCCTGCGATGGTACAGATGGTGTCGTTATAACGGTCAATGCCTCGACCGCCGCCATACACGTTGCCTGTATAAATAACCGGACCTGATCCATATTTGTCGACCATGCTTTCCTCAGCCGTCAAGGAAGAACCAATGGTGCCATCAATGATTTCCACCAAAGTGTTGCCCAGCACAAAGCCGTCGTCGCCGCCACCAAACACCGAACCACGAATGTCGGCACCGGCTGAAACAATGACACGGGTGTTGTTGACGTGGGCATAGTCTTTCTTGCCTATGACAGCCTTGCCGTGGCTTGAGCCGAACACCATGCCGTTTGAAACCACATCCACTATCTGGTTGTT
>JAEEII010000106.1 GCA_016281295.1 Bacteroidales bacterium | reverse complement strand
TAACATTATGGCTGTCACCGACCCAGAAACTATGGATGTAGACATCTATGTCACCAAAGCCAGCAACGGAGAGCGCGTTGAATCCGTTTTCAAACTGAAAGAGAAAAAAGAATAACCTCTTTCCATACCATGGACATCACCTCAAAACTCGAAACGATAAAGCACCGCTGGGAGGAAATGGGCGAGCAGCTCGCTGACCCTGCTGTGGCCGCTGACATGAAGCGATTCGTGAAGCTCAACAAGGACTATAAGGACTTGGAACCTATCGTCATGGCCTTCAAGGAATACAAGACTCTGAAAGCCAACGTAGAAGAAGCCAAGGAAATCCTGGCCACAGAAAAAGATGAAGAAATGCGGAAGATGGCTGTGGACGAAATAGAAGCCGCCCAAGGACGCATCGAACAGTTGGAACAAGACATCCGCGTGATGATGATTCCCAAAGACCCACAGGACAGTAAAAACGCTATCATGGAAATCCGTGCGGGTACGGGCGGCGACGAGGCCTGCCTCTTTGCCGGTGACCTATTCCGCATGTACAGCAAATTTTGTGAAGCTAAAGGCTGGAAAGTCGAAGTGACCTCGGTCAGCGAAGGCGCCAGCGGCGGATACAAAGAAATCGATTTCACTGTGACAGGCAATGGTTGCTACGGCATCCTCAAGTTCGAGTCGGGCGTGCACCGTGTACAACGTGTTCCGAAGACTGAAACACAAGGGCGCATCCACACTTCCGCCGCCTCGGTGGCTGTGTTGCCTGAAGCTGAGGAATTCGACGTGGAAATCAACGAAGGCGAAATCAAATGGGACACTTTCCGCTCGTCGGGTGCTGGCGGCCAGAATGTAAACAAAGTGGAGTCGGGCGTGCGCCTGCGTTATATGTGGAAGAACCCCAACACGGGCGAGATGCAGGAGATCCTCATCGAATGTACCGAAACCCGCGACCAACCCAAGAACCGTGAACGCGCCCTGGCGAGACTGCGCACACGCATCTACGACATGGAATACCAGAAATATATCAACGACATCTCCGCCAAACGTAAGACCATGGTCTCAACTGGCGACCGTTCAGCCAAGATTCGCACCTATAACTACCCACAAGGACGTGTCACCGACCACCGCGTGGAAGGCTTGACCGTCTATAACCTCGCCGCCGTCATGGATGGCGACCTGAACGAAATCATCAACCGCCTGCAAATGGCCGAAAACGCTGAACGACTGAAAGAAAATATAGAACAATAATATATATGAACAAACAACAACTCATCGAACAAATTCAAAAGAAGAAATCTTTCCTCTGTGTAGGTTTGGACACTGACATCAACAAGATTCCACAAGACCTGTTAGCCATGGAGGATCCTGTTTTCGAATTCAACAAACAGATCATCAACAAGACAGCGGAATTTGCAGTGGCATACAAGCCCAACACCGCTTTTTATGAGGTTTATGGAGCCAAAGGCTGGCAGAGTCTTGAACGCACCATCCAATACATCAAAGTTAACTATCCTGAGGTTTTCATCATCGCCGATGCCAAGCGAGGCGATATCGGGAATACGTCGGCCAACTACGCCAAGGCCTTCTTTAACACCTTGCAAGCTGACGCTCTCACAGTGGCACCCTATATGGGCAAGGACTCTGTGGAACCTTTCCTCGGATTCGAGGACAAATGGGTCATCCTCTTGGCCTTGACCTCCAATGCCGGTTCCAAAGACTTCCAATACCTCAACACAGGGGAGCGATTGTTGTATCAACAAGTGCTGCAAACCGCCACTACTTGGGCATCTCCAGAAAAAATGATGTTTGTGGTGGGTGCAACTCACCCTGAAAAGTTGGGAGAGATTCGCAAGATGTTACCCGACTATTTCTTCCTTGTCCCCGGTGTCGGAGCCCAAGGTGGTGACCTGAAGACCGTGGCTCAATTCGGACTGAGCAAGGAATGCGGACTGCTGGTAAACTCTTCCAGAGGTATCATCTACGCCTCCAACAAGTTCGATTTCGCCGACAAGGCAGCTGAAGAAGCACACAAACTGCAACAGCAGATGGAAGACGTCTTGAAAGCGAAAGGCATCATTTGAGTGCGTGAGCCTGATGACAAAAAAAAGAGATTGACTCAACAGTCAATCTCTTTTTTTTGATGGATAGGAATTTCCAATTAGATTCCTTCAACGATGGTGATCCAGCCGAATTCATCCGGTTCGGTGCCATACTGGATGCCACGGAGCTTGTTGTACAGTTTCTGGCTCCAAGGACCAGGTTTGCCATCACCGAAAGTATAGGATTTACCATTCTCGGGATCGTCGATACGTGAAATCGGGCTGATAACAGCGGCGGTACCACATGCACCAGCTTCCTCGAAAGTAGTCAATTCTTCTTCAGGGATGGGACGGCGTTCCACCTTCATACCAATGCTCTCAGCAATCTGAATCAAGCTCTTGTTGGTGATAGAAGGCAGAATGGATGAGGAGAGCGGCGTGATGTAGGTGCCGTTCTTGATACCGAAGAAGTTGGCAGCGCCAGCCTCGTCAATATACTTCTTCTCCTTAGCATCGAGATAGAACTCGCAGGCATACTGGCCACCATGGCAAGCCTCAACGTGAGGACGCATGGAAGCAGCATAGTTGCCACCGACCTTATAGATGCCGGTGCCCAGCGGGGCAGCGCGGTCATACTTGCGGGTGATGACATACGGGTTAGCCATGAATCCGCCCTTGAAATAAGGACCGACAGGAGTGGCAAACACCAAAAACAGATACTCGTCAGCAGGCTTCACACCTACACGGGCGCCCGTACCAATCAGCAAAGGACGGAGGTACAAAGAAGCACCACTCTCATAAGGCGGAATGAAGTCAGCATTCAGTTTCACACACTTCACGATAGCTTCTTCGAATTTCTCAATAGGAAACTCGGCCATCATGATGCCACGGCTTGATGACTGCAAACGCTTGGCATTCTCATCCATGCGGAAGATACGCACCTTGCCATCTTGGCCACGGAAAGCTTTCAGACCTTCGAAAGCTTCCTGACCATAATGCAGACAGGTGGCCGCCATGTGAATGTTGATGGTGGTCTCTGAACTAACCTCAAACTCGCCCCACTGACCGTTTCTGAAGTAGCAGCGGACGTTGTAATTCGTTGGATAATAACCAAATGGAAGATTTCCCCAATCGATGTTTTGCATGATAAAATTGATTTTTTAAAAAGTGAATAAGTATTTTGTTATTTGAAAATTTTCTTGAAAACATTGTTCGGAATCGAATAACGATAAATCACCAGCTCCAACTCATCCCCTTTCTGTTCGATGGCATTCCAAACAAAAGAACGGTTACGCTCATCATAAAGCGCGAAACAAGGCACTGATTCGATGATTTTCACATCATCAACTACCACACCCGGAACATCTTTCTGATAAGTCAACTTGTGCAAGCCATCGTTCGAAAACACCGTGACAGGCTCAGTGTTCATCAAGTTATCGGGATAATAAGCTGACATCATGAAACCACTAATATCTGTGACTTTTTCGTCCTCATATTGCAGATAACGTCCCCCTGAGAGGAAACGGAATTTCAGCTTTCCTTGAGCATTCAGACCAAAAAAAGACACATGGGCATTGCGACGGATAATCTGACCGTCTGCTACCACCACCTCACCCTCCAGGGTGGAGTCGTTCTTTTTGGCCTTATATCCATAATGGCCTTCATTGGTCACCACAAAATCCGTGATGGTAAAACCGTCCACCGACCGCATGGTGCCATCGACCCAGTAACACTCTTTTCCGACTGCCATCCAATGTTTTCCGTTATAGGAAAACTTCAGCTTGAAATTGTCATCCGTATAAGCACCAAACAGCTCAACCGCTTTGTTATCAATGACTAAAACGGTATGAGGCATATACTGATCACGAACCAGGAAATAATAGTGTCCTTCTGCACTCTCATAATAGGTAGCTCCCTTAGGAAGATGAGAGAACATGGCTTTCTGCTCAGCTGGCATACCCGTGTCGTTTCCGTTAAAAGATTTCTTTTCGAGCCAAACCACAGGGGTTGTCACGTTTTGATCATGCTCAGAGGCTTTATAAGCACAGTAACTGCACTTTCCTCCCTGTTTATAAATGAATCCATCATCATTGATATCCACCACGCTGTCGCACACCATATAAGGGATACCCCATGCACGGACTTGTTCCATTCTATAGCCGATATCATTGGCGTTTTTATCCATGTTTTTAATGATGAAGACACTCTGTTCCACCGTGTTGCCAACACGATAAGGGCGGATTCGTAAATCACGTTTCACGAACAGCGTATTCCCGTTGATCAACACATTCTGTTGTTGATTATATTTGTTTCTCGTGATGAACAGATATGAGAACCAATAACCTTCTGTGGTCTCTCTATAATCCAAAGTCTTCAACAGCTCCACTTGGAACTGACCATAATCCACCATCTCATTGTTATTGACATTAGCCAAGACATTACGGGTCAAGTGATCCGGCAGCTGTGCCTGGGTCAGGCCGCCGACTCCCATAAGCAATACCAAAAGCAAAAATATCTTTTTCATAACAAAATGCACTATTTATAACTAAATCTATTAAACTCACCCAAATGGAAGCCAACGCCGAAATCAACATAAAGATGCCGTTCTCCGAACAAGTCAGACTCATGCAACATGATTGTAACAGGGAAACGCCAGAAGTTAAGTATGGCACCCAGTTCAGCGCCGAGACCCTGGAACGGTTTGTCAAAACCCCGAACGTTAAACGCAGCGCCAACGCCAAGAGTTAAGTCTATGATTCCATTCACTGGAGTAAAGACGACGCCAGCAGCAGCATCCACCATTTTGATGGAGTCTGTTGGTCTCAGATACATTCCTTTCAGATAGGCTCTCAGTTTCTCTTTCCCAAGATCACTGAACATGACCCCTTGGCCATGCTGGACAGGACGAAACACATAGTTCAACGACCACCAGCGGCGGCTGTCGCTGGCACAATAGCCGAAGACCGGGTCATAATAACGTTTCAGATATCCACCCAAACCTATCATGAAAGCGGTGCGTTTCTGTGTAGAACTGAGACGTGAAGTATGGAAGCCCATAGAAATCATAAAGTTCTTATAAAATCCCATCACACCAGCCTCATAATCAACACCCACGTGAGGCAAGCCTTGATAGGCACCTGCGCCCAAGCCCGCATAAACGCCGAGATATGGAATAGGTTGATACACGGCTCCGAAGGTGGCATGATAGCCTCCCAATCCAATGCTGTCGGCGACAAACTCCCTCACCACAGGGGTGGATAGCTGAACATGAGCGTATGCTCCAAACTGATTGGCGCTCACAAAGCCACTCATCAAGCCCCACACTTTGGGAGAGGTCAGGGTGATCTCGGCAAATCGAAGTCCGGGTTTAAAGACGATGTCTCCCTGTTTGTCATTAAAGAAGCAGTCACGTCTCTCAAATCCCATCAGCAGGGAGTGGTGTTCATAATCCACATGATAAGAGAAAGGTGTATATCGGGCGATGGTGTCGTCAATAAAAACCCTCAGATCAGAAGGCACGCTGGTGACCAGGATAGATTCTTTGCTCGATGCCTCGAAACTTTGAAGTTCGGAGGCCGGCTTCACAAAACTTGACACATGAGGTGCTTGATGCACTGCGACCTCACAGGAACGCTGTCCCGCTTTGAAACGCACGACGCCATGTCTGCTGAACAAGCTACTGTTCTCGGAGGCGAAAACCGTTACGCTGTCATTTTCGAGGGTAACCCCCAGCCATTTCTCAGAAGGATCGGCCTTCCAGTCTTGTATATTACTCGTCACCTTGATGCGTGAGGAACGGGCCTCGCTTGGAAACACAAGCTCCTGTTGGTTCACCATGATCACGGTGTCGCCAGGCAGTTGTTTGACACTCAGCGGAAACTGCTCACCGGAGACTGCCAACACAACCTCATCTTGACGTGTTGAAGAAGAGGGGTTGGGGGAGCTGGCGATAAACAAAGTGTCAGCTTTCCGGTCGGCGATCAACCACGATGGGACTTTTTCGACTTGCCATTCCAAGGCGTTGGTGGAGACCACCACCTTTTGTGTTTCCTGTTTACTAGAGAACACCAGACTCTCAGGTTGAAAATCCACTTCAAGATCCGCTGATTGCTGAGCCACCACGAAAGAGGAGGTCTTACCTCCCGCAGTCACGGACACATTAGTTTCACGAGGAGCGACCGTGAGGTTTTCTTCGCATCGTACCACGAGTGTCGTACCTTGTTGGGTGACCGTGCACCATGAAGGCGTGGAACCGACTTTAAAAGATTTGGCATTGGTAGTCACTTCCACACATTGTTCCTCCGAGCCTGAGGCGTCAAAGCTAAGGTTCTTGGCAGAAAACCTCACCACGATGATACATTTCTCCAACCAGGTATCAAGATCGTTGTTAGCTGGAAGGTCGGTACACATCTTTGCCGCCTCGAAATTCCTGTAGGCAGCGGAATATTCCCCTTGATTATAAAGTTTGATTCCTTTCTCACGCTGGGTCTCATAACAATGATCCTGGGAAAAGAGCATCCCGCTAAGACCTAAGAGTGCAAAACACAAAAACAATATACGTTTGAATACCATGACAAGTATTTTTTGTTCACATTATTTCATTTTACGTTCGATGGTTTCCAAGCGAGACTGGTCTTCCTCGAACGCGAGTACTTTAGCGTTGTTATAACGGTAGGTGGCAAATTCCATTTGATCCACATTGAGGAACTTGGTTGCCGCATCCAGTTCCGTTTGAAGACGTTCTCTTCTCAGGCCATTCAGCGAATCGTATCTTTTTGAAAGCCCAAACGAATCGAGCCGAATCTCGGGGTGCATTCTGGACACTTTCAAGGCATCACTGTAATCAGAAAGTGCTTCCATAAAACGGCGGAACTCCTCTTCTTTGGTAGGATTAGGCACGGTGCGAAGCAGTTTGTCACCGGCGTTAACCAGTTGTGCGAAGGTGTCGCGCACTCCTTTATAACGGTCCACTGTCTCAGCCGCAGTCACCTTCGGCTCCAAATCCGGCTTTGGCTTCGAGAACAGCATAAAAGCACCCACGAGCAGAAGGACACCCAAGCCGGCGAAAGCCGATAATCGTTGGCGGGAGCGTTTCTTCTTTCTGACGGAAGAAATGAGATTATCCTCAATCTTATTTATGGATGCGTTACGATACTCATGAGACCACAGGAACACCTGTTTCTCAGGGATTGCACGCAAAGGCTCAGGAAGCTGACTCGCTTCGGGCATGACGAATCCCGGCAATGAAACGCCAATGATGTTCTTCCCATACTTCTCAGCTAACACGATCTCATGCCTCACCCAGTCTTCCTCATCCACACAACGGTCCAACATGCCAGGGGAAAGAATCAGAAGGAAATCGTTGCAGCTTTTGATGGCGTTGTCGATTTGCTCTGGGAAATCGCCACTGCCAATATTATCCACATCAAGGAACACTTTGTATCCACGATTCTCATACTTGGTCTGGAGTTCTCCAGCCACACCAGCACCAGCGCCTTTTCTTCGATAACTGATGAAAATATCGTATGACATAAATCTCTATCGGACTCTTCTTTTAAACGTGCAAAGATAGCAATTATTCTTGAATGTCCAACAGGGTTTCAAGATAGTGTTGACTAATCCCGTATTGTTTTTTTAGTTCATTGATTTTCATTAAAATAGATTTTCTATCAACAGCTTTTTCGGAACGTTTTCCTACCAGCAGCACATTTTTCGGTGTATGTTCCATCTCAATAAACTCCATAATCTGAGTTTTATAGCCGAAATACTCCAGAATCAAGGCGCGGATAGTATCTGTAATCATCACAGCCTGTCGTTCGAGGAAGATTCCATACCGCGTGATAGCGTCCGTTTTGCCAGATCGTTCCATTTCTTGCCGAATCTGTTTGTGGCAACATGGGGCGCACACGATGAGTTCTGCCCCAGCCTTGATACCCGATGCGATGGCATCATCAGTAGCGGTGTTACAAGCATGAAGTGCAATGAGCACATCCAGTTTCTCGGGCTGATAAGCCTCGATGCTACTCTCGACAAACTCTAGGCCTTTCAATCCAGATGACTTGATTATCTCATTGATTTTCAATACTAAATCAGGACGAATCTCCACTCCTATGATATCCACACTCAAGTTCAGTTTTTGGGTTAGCAACTCATGCAATGCAAAAGTAAGATACCCCTTCCCTGCCCCCATATCGGCAATATGAACGGTTCCCTCGAACTTCATCGGTTTGATGAGGCTTTCCACAATCTCAGCATATTTATAAATCTGTCTGAATTTATGTTGCATATCCGAAGTGATTTTACCATCACGGGTAGTCAGGCCCAGTTGGTACCACATGGGTTAGCAGGGTTGATGAGACGGACCTTCTGTTTGTCGTGTTCCATGTTTTGAATGCGGCATTCCTGCACTTTCTTCGTCTGAATGGTCATCTTTCCCTTGCTGGAAACCAGCAGCGTGACATCCTCATTTACAGTAAAGAGCACAGCGTTCAGGAACCGGCTGGGAATCATTTCATTCAGCAAGTCCATCATTTGTCCGGCATCGTAGTTTTTCACCTCATCGCGGCGCAGGTAATGATAGGTGAAAGCGAAGAGTCGTTTATCTTTGATCAGGACGGGTTTCACATAGATATTGCGGAGCTCGTCATGTTTGTCGGCGGGTTTGCTCAGTGTCATCTTCACCAAAAGGTTTTGTGCGGCAGATTCACGAACAGCGATCAGGTATTTCTCGAGGTTATCGGTCATGTTTGAATTTTTCGGCAAAGATAATGATTTTTCAAACAATGAGTCAGTTTGATTCTCATCCATTCAAACTCGGCGATATTGAGTTGAGGCCACAATCATTTTTCCCACCCAAGGTGTATGTTTCTCAAACTTACTGGAAGTTTGCCGAGCATCAGTGGGACTGTAACACAGGCGATGCGGTTTGTTATTTTTGCTGGGGAACCAGTGGCTATAACCATGGTGCGAATCAATACGCTCCGGATTGTGGCCCTTCTTCTAACTCCGACTTTTATGCATACGGGGATCCGAATGCCAATTTGGGAGACTATACTGGCAAAGCCGATTGGGGTTACAATGCCATCGTGAATGGTGGAAACCAGGAAGGGTTGTGGCGTACGCCTCTTTTATCGGAATTCTTTTATTTGATGCGCCACCGCAAAACAGCTTCCGACGTGAGGTTTGTGAGAGCCATGGTGAATGACCTCGACGGATATGTTTTTTTCCCCGATGACTGGGATGCTTCCAAATACACCATCAACAATCCTAATGTGGCGGAAACTTATACGGTTGACAATAACATTTCGGCAACGGATTGGACAGACATTCTTGAACCTGCTGGTTGTGTGTTCTTTCCAGCTGCAGGCCACCTGAGTTCGTCGTCAGGCACAGATGTGATTGTTCAAGAGGGACTTGAGGGGTCGTATTGGTGTTCAAACATCGCGAGTAATGGCGACCCCTGCTGTTTGCATATCCTTTATCATGACTTGTATTTGGGCACTCAGGTGCGTTATGTTCCTTATTGCGTCAGGTTGGTTCGTGATGTTCAATAATCACTCATGTTTGACTCTGCATTTTAACAGCCAGTTGTATTTCCTATCGCTCCAGCCATTCCAGTCCGAAGTTGTAAAACACCATAGAATAACCCAAAGTGTCGCCGTTGGATTCCTCCACGTACAGGCCAATGCTGCGATCGGGAAGGACACAAAGCGATGAATAGGCCGAGGCGTATGGAACGATGCATTTGCTCACCGGCCATGTGAGCCCCTCATCGTAGCTGACATAAACCGTCACATTCTCGCGTCGGTCAGGTCCTGGAAGAGAATGCAATAAGATGTTCCTCTCCCCTTTCCCATCCGAAATAGAATAGCGGATGATGTCGCCATTGCACGCCGTGGCAACAAGATCATCCCACACAGAGGTCTCTGGTTTCCAAGTAATTCCTCCATCTTCAGAGATATTATACCAACGTTCTCCCTCGTGACGGATACTCATCAGGATGCGTCCATCAGAAAGCTCCACCACCTTGGCTTCATCACCTCGTTGTGAGGCACGTCCAGAGATATGCCATGTCTCTCCGTTATCGTCAGAATAGACCACATAGTTACAAGCAGCCCATTCCTCAGTGTCGCGTACTGCCAAGACAAACATGATACGTCCCGTGGAGGTCAGCAAACCGTTGCCCGAGGCGAAAAAAGCCGACCACCAAGTGCGGCTCACCTCATTGGAACAATTGGCACCATAAAGCTCATCCGTGATGTCCTTCGGCTCCGTCCAGGTCTGACCGTTGTCATTACTTCTTGCAATATAGGTGCGAAGTGGATTCTCGGGGCGGCCTTGCCAAAACCCACAGCCACCCACGAAAGCCGCCAAAAGGCCGCCATCCTCGTTGGTGCGCACCAAGGCACAGTCGCCGAAGCCCTTCCCCACCCCCTGTCCTTGAACTAAGGTGTATGGTTCACTCCAAGTGCGACCGCCATCGGTGCTACGGTTAATCAGGATGTCGATGTCTTCCGGCAAGTCGGCATCATTATTTTTCCTCTTGTCAGTAGCCACTACCAGCGAGCCATCATGAGCCGTGATGATGGCTGGGATGCGGTAGTTCCTAGAGTCGTAGTCACCCGGTCGGTAAAGCACGGTGCGCAAACAGATGGAATCGCATGTTTTTTCCTCGGTTTTTTGAAAACGTTGGACGTTGTTACATGAGGCCAATCCAAGACCTAATGCAAGGGTAATGAAGAACAATATTTTCATGGCTAGGTTTTATATTTTTGACAAAAATACATATTTCAATAATAAAAACATGTATTTCGGAAAAAAATAAAAATCTATACTCAGCAGAACTTATGGATCAAACGATTCAGATTACCTTTCAAGTGGAAGCAGACAAGGATGTTGCAACGGAATGAATCTCCATTCCATCTATTGGAATATAATCTTTTTTATAGGCCACCCCTTCTTTTTCATAAATCGGATCATCGACTCCAGGAATTGCATTTTCTGTAACAAAGCAGATATTTTCGGATGGATAAGAAGCGATAAAACGCTCAAAAAAGTCGTTTTCCCATATTAAATAGGAACCATCTTGGTAATAAACTTCTTGTGGAAGTATTTCAACAACATGAACCAATGCCTTCTCATCAAACCCATAACTAACTTTGGTCTCAGGGAAATGACTTACCATCATCTCCAATTCTTTAATAACAAATAATTTAGAATCCATCATTGATATTTCTTTAAAACGGGAATAATCTGGTTTAACAAATTAATAGAGGACAAGCTTTTTGAAAAATCAAATTCAGCGTCATTGTAATCAGCATCGGTGCGCAATCTCTTCAATTGGGGGATGGTATTTCTCAACAATCTCGAATCCGAAGTAGCGTTTCTTTGGTTTGATTCTCCCACAAATCTAATGACCTCATTTGTCAAATACTCATGAGATCCCATGATTGACCTGCCGCTATTGGCATTCAAATCAAGTTCTGATTTTCCCATAGCGTATAACCAAATATGCTTCATCATTTGGTAGCAACTATAATATGCCCCATGGGCAACTGCTGGAAACAAACAATGATTGTGTAACAACAACGAAGCTGATTGTAAAATTATTGATTTATTAATAAGGTAACTCATCATCACTAAACTAAATTATTCTATTATTGAATATACGCTGCAAAGATATAAATTTATTTTTTAATCATATAATATAATATATGAATAATTTTCCACTTATTATAAAAAATAATCTATATTACAAGTAATGAAATAGTTATTATTAATTTAAAAATAATACCTGACTTTGACAATGAGGCACCCTGCCCACAATTTGGTTCAATTAGGGATCTATTAGCCTTCTGCTGAGGTGTGGTATAGAGTGTTTCAGTATATAGTTCTCCGTTGGGTTGGCGCAAGCGGATGGTTGTGATGGTTTTTGCGACGCTTAGCACCTTGTCAACACTCATCGGGATGCCCGACTCCTTGCGGATGCGGGTGCCGATGACGTACTTGTAGCCGGCCTCCTCGAGAAGCCTCACGTTGGCCTCGCTCATGAGACCCGCATCGGCCACCACGATGAAGTCTGTCAGCGAGAACCGCCGGACAAAGTCGTCGATGATCGGTATCATCGTGTAGCCCTTGTACTGCTTCCCGTTGAAGATGGAGTAGGAAAGCGGGTATCCGTCCTCGCTCACCAGCAGGCCGAGGACGCCTTGCAACTCTGCGGTCTTGCCGTACTTGGAGAACCCGTTCTGGCGGAGCTCGTCCGAGGGGTCAAAGTCAGGAAAAGAGCCTTTCCCCATTTTTTATAACATAAAAATATCTCTCCCAGAAAGAAATCCCTAACGGCAGAACAACAATTTCGAGAAGGAACCTTTCACCTCTCCTCTTCCACCACGCTCGCCACCGTCATGTCGCCGGTGACGTTCACTACCGTACGGAGCATGTCCAAAGGACGGTCAATGCCCAAAATCAAAGCCAAGCCCTCCACGGGAATGCCTACGGAATCCAAGACAATCATCAGCATCACGATGGAGCCTCCTGGGATTCCAGGAGTGCCGATGGACGAGATGGTGGCCGTGGCCAAAATCAACAGCATCTGCCCAAAAGTCAAGTCCAAGCCCAACACTTGTGCCAAGAACACAGCCGCCACAGCCTGGTAACAACTAGTGCCATCCATGTTGATGGTCACACCAACTGGCAACACAAACGAGGAGACCTGCTCCGACACACCCAGGTGCTTCTGGGTGCGCTCCATAGTCAAAGGCAAAGTGGCAGCACTGGAGCTGGTAGAAAACGCCAGCATCTGAACCGGGAATGCGGCTTTGAAAAACTGTTTCAGCGTTTTCTTAGTGAACAACTTCAAAATGAGCGGATACATCACGAAACTGATGAACGCCAAGGCCATAATGACGGTCAAGGCATACAATCCCAACGAGGAGAAAATACCGATGTCACCAGAATACGAGACAATCAAGTCGGCCATCAAGGCAAAGACCCCGATGGGAGCGAAAGCCATGATGAAGTCGATGATCTTCAGCAGCACTAAATTCAGTTGGTTGAAAAACCGCACGATGGAGCCCGTCTTGGAAGGACCCACACACACGATGGCCACGCCAAAAAGCAAAGCGAAAAAGATGATTTGCAGCATCTTTGAATTGTCGCCAAAGGCCATGAAGGCATTCTCAGGCACCACATCCACCAGAAACTGCAAGGGCGACTGATCCTGCATCTGCTGCATGTCGGCCTCACGCTGGGTCACCGACTGCTCATAACGTTGCATGAACTCTGATTGCTTATCCTTCGGGAAATACTGTCCAGGCTTCACAAGACTCACTGCCGTCAACCCAATGCTCACGGCGATGATGGTGGTGCAGACATAAATCAAGATAGTCTTCAATCCTATCTTCGAGAGGCTCTTGATATCTTTCAGATTAACCACGCCGATAATCAAGGAAACCAACACCAGCGGCACGGCAATCAACTTCAACAACCGCAGGAAAATCGTCCCCCAAGGTCCTATCCAATGATGGACGAAAGTCTCGAAATGCAAAGAAGAGCCCAACAATCCAAGAGCCACACCGAGAATCATGCCGAGAACTATCTTGGCATAAAGTGGGAAGCGTTTTCTATTTGATGCGTCCCTATTCACTCAGCACAACTTTTTTCGTAATCACCCCTGAATCGGTGACGAGACGCAGCACATAGACACCTTTGGAATATCCTTCCAAAGTATAATCCAAAGTATAGTCATCAACTTTTTTATTTTCGACTATCACTCCATTTGCTGCGAGCAAAACCATCTGACGTATCATCGTCTTGGAGACGATATGCAGCTGATCCTTAACGGGATTCGGATAGAGGTTCACGCTATTATCGCTGAGCATCATTTCGCCGACATTCACGTCGGTAGTGTCGGTGGCGATGACTCTCACGTCATCGATGAACCACGAGTAGGTCAAGACGTCGCTCCCATTGTTATGGCCTCGCCATCTCAGTCTGATGTTCGTTCCTTGGAATTGCGACAAATCGATACTGACAGGCTCCGAATAATTGTTCAGGTATTGAGACAGATCCACAGCATCCCACAGTGTGGTCCATGAACCCGTATTGGTATTCAGAACATCCACTTTGTAATGGTCTTGATATTGCGCGACACCATATTGGCAGGAGGTCTCGAAGGTCAGCACTGCCGGACGATCGAGGGTGATCAACGGCGTGACCAGCGACTCATCCTGAGGCCCCCATTCTTCCGACTCATCCCATTCGAGAGCGGCTTGTCTCTCCCCTTGTGGCGGCACCACGTAATATTCATCGCCAAACCAGTTGCTAGCCCACTCGGCCTTTGCTCTGTACCATGTAAACCAACTCATATTAAGCGATTCCAAAGACCAGCCCTCTGGAGGGAACTGATCACCTTCGAAGCCTTCGAGGAGTATCGGTGCTTGCCAATCCCAATGCAGCTCGTATGGGTCGGAATCGGCTGTGTGACCGAGTTCATCAGCCAAATGGAAAACGATTGTAGCTGTTGTGTGATTGGGTTGAGCGGGCAAAGTCGCAAAATAGTCGTAATTGGCTTTTGAAGTTTTGTTTAATATGATGTCATACGACTGTCCTTCAATCGTATAGGTGGCTTGGATTTGGTCAGGCACATCCGATTCGTCATACACCCTCAACGTGAGATCCATCTCTGTGTCGGCCCAGGTCTGGGTACCTTGGAGCGAGACGATGGCAGGAGGATTGTTGTCCACTGAGGTGACATTGACATAAACATCGTCGATGCAGAGATTCCAGCCATAGCCGCTCACAGCTTCAAAGATGACAAAGCCATAGCCTTCTGGGCTGTCGAAGGTGTAGCTGTATTCGTACCAATCGCTCACCTCTCCCACCACAGGCTCCATCATGGTGTTGCGGTGCACGGTACCAAGCAAAGTGCCATCAGCAGTGTTAGTCGTCGGAGAATAATATACATTGATTCTGTCAGGACGGTTGATGTTATTGTTGAAGTTACGGAAAATCCAGTAACGCACCGTGTTGTTGGTAGGGTTAAGCTGCAATTTGGGCGAAATCAACGAACATGTCCATCCTTCAGGGGCGATGTAACTGTAATACCTAGCCATTCCCGCACTCTCGTCATGAGGCGTGCAGGCAGGCCAGTCGTTATAGGTCCAACGCTCAAAGACATAATTTCCATTTGTGGCGATGTTCTGCCAACCCTCCGGTGGGAAGGTGGTGTTTTCAAAGCCTTCTGTAAACGGAAACTCATTGACAGGTTGAAGGGCTGTGATAAGGAAATCAGCATGTTGCGTTGGAGCCGCATGAGCAGAAGTGATATCAAAAGACGCATGCAACGTCTCTCCATTCGACAAGTTCATGGGCAAAACAGCTTTGGCCACTAATTCCGCAATGCTATTGTAGGGCAAAGACACTTGAGTAATCACGGCACCATTCTGATAAAACTCCAACGGCAAATTTCCTGTATTGACAAACTGGTAGGTATCCGACTCATCACCCGTGTTATTGAGCTGGAACCTAAGAAAGACAGGCTCACCGAAATACACCGAGGTGTCAGCCGTAAGCTGTTCAACCTCAAAGTTAAATTGCTGGGTTTGCTCAATCACGACATCATCGATTGACAGATACCACGGGAAGTTGGTCGCCATGCTATGGAAGCCCACATAAAAAGGACCAGAGCTTGTGGCTTGAAACACAGCGGTAGCTTGTTCATAGTCTTCGTTATCGACCACCATCTGAGGCACCACAGTAACTGTCATCCCTGAAGGATCAGCACTGGCTCCCGCTTTCACTTCCAAGTCGAAATGATCGACATGCCAAGTGGAATACCAGAACGACACACGATAGTAGGCACCTGCCGTCGCATTGATCTCTTTGTAAATCCACACATCGGTGTTATAGGTGGCATACATGTACCAGTCGCCCGTATGAGGTTTTCTTCCACGAGCCTCGTTGTCATCGGGGATGGTGATTCCGGCTTTCCAGCCGTTGTCGGGACAAATCCAGCCCACAGGAGCCTGACCCACGGTATTCCCATTTTCAAAAGTCTCATTGACAAGCACTTGAGGAAAGGCACTTCCTACAAGGAGCAGTACAAAAAACAAGGTAAACAATCGTTTCATAGTGATTCGTTTTGTCATTAAGTGCCACAAATATATGAAATGTTTCAGATTATGGGAAACTATTTCTGAAAAACTAATTCTCATTTCATTCCCAAATTCTACTGGCCAGGTCTTCCGAATGGTTATAGTCGTTGTAAAAAACGAGGATGTCTTTCTTTACAAATCTTTTTGAAGCCACAATCCCAAAACAGGATCTGCCAATTTTAGTTCTTTGCCTTCTTTGACTATCAAGTCCTTCTCCATCAATGCTTTCTTAATGATGGACACATTGGCCGAAGAACCAAGTTTGTATTCTTGAATGACCTGGGCTGACGAGAAACCTGAACTAATGCCACTAGAAACTGCTCTGAGAAAGTTCATCTGATACGCGGTCAAGTTCTCCGTCTTGCTCTCGAACAAATCGCTACATTGAGCGATCAATTCTATCAAAGCATCAGAAAGAATGCTTTCCGTGACTTTGGTTTCAGTTCGCTGGAAGACATACCACGACAATTGCTGAACGTATGAAGAATTGCCGTCAACTTGACCAACAATCCAAGCGGCTTGTTTTTTAGTGATGGTCTTGCCGGCCATTTGGAATTTTCCAGTAATATATTTTACCCAGTATTCTGTTGGAATGCGCTGCAAATAAATGATATCTCCAAATTTATAAAAGGGTTTGGAATCGTTGTCAAATAAGGCTTCCATCATTTGTTTTCTACTTCCAAAGAGGCAGTACGAGGTGAGTTCGTGATGTTGCCATACGGAACACAACTCCGTTTGGAATTGCACGGTTTCAGGATAGCTGCCTATTTGCTGAAACTCATCAATACATACAACCACCCGAAAGCCATTGCGTTTGGCGATTTTTTCAGGCAGTTGAAGCAAATCTTCCATAGAACGCTCCTTCGCCGAAAGATTGAGTTTCAAGGACATCTCATTTGTCGGATCGGGTGAGGCATTGATGCCGAAACTGAAACGTCCGAGAAACGTCTTGGCATTTTCCAGCCATTCCTCCATCTTAGTGGCAGTTTGGGACAGCACTGCCGAGGCAAACCATTCACAAAAATCTTCCCTACAACGGCACTGCTGCACATCAACATAGACAATTTTAAGTTTCTCATTCTCAACAAGTCCTTTTACTTTCTTCACCAAAGAAGTCTTTCCCCACCTGCGTGGTGAAACGATAAAGGTATTCACGCCATACTGGAAGTTCAACACCAATTTGGCGGTTTCGTTTTCTCTGTCAGTGAAAGCCTCACCGCTCACTGTTTTTCCAAATACAAAAGGAGTGTTCATAGTATGATATGTAATAAATCACTTAGTAATAACTCACTTACTAATAAAGTACTTACTAATAAAATTATTGCAAAAGT
>JAEEII010000105.1 GCA_016281295.1 Bacteroidales bacterium | reverse complement strand
TGACCTTTGCCCCGAAGATCACCGTGGGCAAAGCCGGCTCGGGCATGCACGTGCACTGCAAGTTCACCAAAGACGGCAAGAGCGTCATGGTGAACAAAGGCGAACTCAGCGACTATGGCAAGAAAGCCATTGCCGGTTACATGGACGCTGGCACCTCACTGCCTGCCTTCGGTAACCCCAACCCGCTGTCGTTCCTCCGCTTAGTGCCTCATCAGGAAGCCCCGACATCACTGTGCTGGTCCTACAGCAACCGCAGCGCCTTGGTGCGCGTGCCGCTGGGCTGGATCAACAACGGCAAAGACATGGTGGCCGACTGCAACCCAATCGAGAAAAAGTCGAACCGTGACTTCAGCGACAAGCAGACCTTCGAATGGCGTGCCTCCGACGGCTGCGCTGACATGTACTTGCTGATGGCTGCTCTCTGCGCCGCCGCCCGTCATGGCTTCGAAATGCCGAACGCCCTCGAAGTGGCCGAGAAGACCTACGTCGGACTGGGTGTCAACATTCACGATGACAAAAACAAAAAGCTCCAAGAGTCACTCGAACAGCTGCCCGACAGCTGCGTGGCCGCTGCTAAAGAACTGGAAAAAGACCGCGCCATCTACACCGCCAAAGGCGTGTTCTCCGATGCCATCGTCGATTATATGATTCAATTCCTCACCAATTTCAACGATGCCAACCTCCGCCAGGAACTCGGCAACGACACTGAAAAAATCTTGAAACTGGTGAATGACAATATTCACGTCGGGTAAAGTTAGAGCTTAGAGGTTAGAGGTGAACTGCGACAAGCACCTCTAACCTCTACTTCTTTGCTCTCAACTCCTAAAGTATTGCCGCAATCTGGTCGTAATAGTTTTTGCTCACTGGGATGTGGGCGGCATTCGGCACGTCTAAAATGGCGTATGTGAAATCCTTGTCTTTTTGTAACACTTGGACGTGCTCCTTGTTCACAAAATAAGAACGATGGCAACGTATCAAACCGTTCTTGCTGCATAATTCCTCAACCCTTTTCATCGAGCTTCGCAACATATAGGTGTTAATCCTGCCTTCATCTAAATACGATATCCGAAGATAATTTTCATCGGATTGTATATATAAAATTGATAATTGTGACACAATCAATTTAACATTTCCTCGCTCATCCAAAAAGCGTATCTTTTCCCCTTGAACCGATTTGGAGGCATCATCCAACTGGTTTTCTTTTTCAAGGATCATGTTGTGGAGAAACAACACGATATAAGGAATAATCATGGCTGCTGATAAGTAAACCAGTGAATATCCAAAAAATGAGAAATAGGCTTCGTTTTTATGGTTGAAGAGCCACAAGTAAAGGGCGGTGAACCCTGAGGAAAACAAAATCTCGAAAAGGCAGAGTAACAGATAGTGCCTGAGGGATATGGTGAGTCGTCGGCTGAGAAACATCATGGAAACTCGTGAGATCAGCATGACCATGATGATGATGCAAAAGGCCATGGTGACATGGAAAGAGTATCTTGAAAAGCTGATGTCGTAGGTCTTGAAAGCAAAAGGACAAAACAAAAGAAGAAGTCCAAAAACATAAAGGGGAAGTCCCACAAGATGTCCCCAAAAGCTATTAATCGAGAAGATGTTTTTAGGCAATGAGTTCATAGACAGTTCCTTTCATGCATTTCGATTCGTTCCAGGAGGATGTCGATGGCTGGGGTTCTGCTAAGGTCGAGGGTGTAGGCGTAGGTTACATCTTTGATTTCCCTGATTTTGCTGATAAGTTGTCCTATCCGTTCAGGGGTGACTGGGTTTCGGATGATAAACAGGAAATCGATTTGTGGGTTAGTTTTGAGGCACAGGTTTTCTTTGTGTCTCAGCGACACCAAGTTATAGGCGTTTCGGTTTTCTCCGGCGTTGAAATAGAAAAAGGCGTAAGGCCGAGTCTCGTCCAGCAGGATATCGTTAAGCCGAACGAAGTTGAAGTTGAGTTTTTCGTTTAGATAATAAGCGAGTTTGTAATCGACGAGGGTGGAATACACGCCGATGATATGGATGTCATCAAAGGGGGCAATCAGCAATTTGTTCTTTTTCATTTGATAATTTTTTGTTCCACAAGCATTGCCCAGGTTTTCTCAGCGGCCAGTTGTTCAGAGCCTTTGATGGAATAGTCGGCTCCTTGTGCGTATTCCTTATCGTCGATGATGGCCACTACTTGGTACAGTTTACCGTGGCTGCTGTTTTTTTCGTTGATGACTTTGAACACCACACGGTGTTTTTCTTTTTGCGACCACTCTAACAGTTTGCTTTTGAAGTTCACATCGGTTTGTTCCAGTTGTTCCAGGTCGATATGGATTTTGATGATGCGATTCAGCAGGATATGTTTAGTGAAGTTGAAGCCTCGGTCGAGGAAGAGAGCTCCCACGAAGGCCTCGAAGGTGTTGCCACCCAGCGACTTGAAGTTTGAATGGTTGTCGTGGGAATAGTGGATGACTTGTTCAAAGCCCAGTTTTTGGGAGAGTTTGTTGAGGGAGGCGCGGCTTACGATACGGGAGCGCATCTCGGTGAGGAACCCTTCTGATTTGGTGGGGAAGAGGTGGAAGAGGTAGTCGGCCACGACGGCGCTGATGATGGCGTCGCCCAGGTATTCGAGTCGTTCGTTGCTCAGCCGGAACTCGCCCACGGTGTTGCCGGAGGCGGACTTATGGGTGAAGGCGAGTTGGTAAAGTGAGATATTCCTTGGATAAAAGCCAAAGATATTATGGATAAACTCCGACAGGGGTTTGTCCTTGGAGAAACGATGTGCAAGATACTCTCTCAAAGCCATTGCACAAAAAACTTAAATGGAGAATTTCTTAAATAACAGCGTGGAGTTATGTCCTCCGAATCCAAAAGCGTTGCTGATGGCGTATTGGATGTCACGTTTACGGGCGGTGTTGAAGGTGAAGTCGAGGTTGCTGTCGATCAGCGGGTCGTCTTCAAAATGGTTGATGGTGGGGGGGATGATGCCGTCGTGCAGTGCCATGATAGAGGCGATGGCTTCCACGGCTCCCGCACCGCCTAAGAGATGGCCTGTCATCGACTTGGTGGAGTTCAGGCTGATGTTGGGGGCGTGTTCGCCGAACAGTTTCTTGATGGCGACGACCTCGGCTAAGTCGCCTTGCGGAGTGGAGGTGCCATGGGTGTTGATATGTTCCACACAGGTTTTGTCGATGCCCGCATCGTTGAGGGCGCGTTGCATGCTGAGGCAGGCTCCGTAGCCATCGGGGTGTGGTGCGGTGATGTGATACGCATCGCCCGACATGCCCACGCCGACTAATTCGGCATAGATGTCAGCACCTCTTTTCAAGGCGTGTTCCAGCTCTTCCAGGACGATGGCACCGCCGCCTTCACCCATAACAAAGCCATCGCGGCTCTTGTCGAAAGGTCTTGATGCAGTCGTCGGGTCATCATTGCGCAGCGACAAGGCATGCATGGCGTTGAAACCACCGATGCCCGCCTCGCAGATGCCCGCCTCGGAACCACCTGCCACGACGACATGTGTCTTGCCGTAGCGGATCAAGTCGAAACCGGCAATGATGGCATGAGCCGATGAGGCACATGCCGACACCGTGGCGAAGTTCGGTCCCCGAAACCCGTATTTGATGGAAATCACCCCGGCAGGGATGTTCAAAATCATCTTGGGGATATAATACGGGCTGAAACGTGGGACGCCATCCCCCTTGGCATGCTCCATCACCTCATTATAAAAATGGGTGACACCGCCGATGCCAGCGGTCAGGATGACTCCAACTTCGTCGAAATCGGTGTTGATGGGGGTGATGTGCGAGTTGCTGATGGCTTCCTCAGCAGCCACAAGAGCAAACTGTGAAAACAAATCGTGTTTGCGCACATCTTTCCTGTCGAAGTAATCCAACGGATCGTAATCCTTGACCTCGGCAGCAAAATGGGTTTTGTATTTACTGGAATCGAAACGAGTGATTTCACCCACGCCATTTTTACCATGGATTAACCCATCCCAAAATGTTTTGGCAGTGTTTCCAACAGGGGTGATTGCCCCCATTCCTGTGACAACAACTCGTTTCGGCTCTAACATAACTAGTTGGGAATTAAAAATTAAGAATTTAGAATTTAGAGGTTGAAGCCTCAAGCCTCTCTAAATTCTAAATTCTTAATTCTAAATTAATATCATGCTTCTTTTTTCTTCTGTTCTTCTTCGATCAGTTTGATCACATCACCTACAGTGACGATGTTCTCTTGTTGATCGTCCGGAATAGCAATCCCGAATTTCTTCTCGAAGTCCAGCATCAGCTCGACGGTATCCAAAGAATCGGCACCAAGGTCGTTAGTGAAGCTGGCGTCCAAAGTTACTTCTGAGGGATTAACACCCAGTTTTTCAGCGATAATAGGCACAATTTGTTGTTCAATTTCTGACATAGTTTTCTAATTTTTTGTTTAACAATAATGTCACGAATCATGGATAAAAAAGGATTCGGGAACATTAAAAATAAAATCTCTCGTTTTCAAAAATCGTTGCAAAGATAGTTTAATTTTTCTTTATTAATCAAATTTTTCGTTTTTTTTAATTTTTCGTATCTTTACGCCCAAATTGTCAAAGATGAATCAACCTTCAAAAAAACTCTTTCTTCTCGATGCCTACGCATTGATTTATAGGGCCTTCTTTGCGATGAGCAAACGTCCCGCCATGAATTCCAAAGGCCTGAACACCTCTGCCGTCATGGGTTTCTTGAACACCTTGTACGATGTGTTGCGCAACGAAAAACCCACCCATATCGGGGTGGCCTTCGACCTTCATGGTACCACGGTGCGCGCCCAGGAATATACGGAATACAAAGCTAACCGCGAAGCGATGCCTGACGACCTCCGGGCTTCTATACCTTATATAATACGGCTGATTCAAGGATTCAACATCCCTATCTACGCCGCCGAGGGCTATGAGGCTGACGATATCATCGGAACGCTTTCCCATCAAGCTGAAAAAGCAGGTTTCATCACTTATATGATGACCCCTGATAAGGATTTCGGACAATTGGTCACCGACAAGGTGTTGATTTATAAGCCAGCTAAGTTTGGCGCTCCAGCGCAAGTGCTGGGTCCCAAGGAGATCTGTGACAAATACGGCATCTCAAATCCTACCCAAGTTATTGATATCCTTGGGCTCTGGGGCGATGCCTCCGATAACATCCCGGGCATCCCTGGCATCGGCGAGAAAAACGCCTCGCTTCTTGTGGGGAAATATGGCAGTGTGGAGAATGTCATCGCCCATGCCGACGAGCTGAAAGGCAAACAAGCGGAAAACGTCAGGAACTATGCGGAACAGGGACTGATGTCGAAACACCTGGCGACCATCATGCTGGATGCCCCTGTTCATTTTAATGAAGAAGAACTGGAACTGAATAAGCCCAACGTCCCCGCCTTGGTGGAGCTTTTTGACGAACTGGAGTTCCGTACATTCAAGAGAAGGCTGTTGGCAGACTATGGCGGAGCGGAAAACGGAGGACCGAAACCGGGTTACCCCGATAGGGGTTTAATCTCGGTAGAAACGGAAAACCGAGAACGGAAACCAGGTTACCCCGATAGGGGTTTTATCTCGGTAGAAACGGGTCAGATGGATCTTTTCGCTGAGATGACGCCAACAAAAACAGAGAAATCCAAGGCATACCCTGTCGTTGCGGAAGATAAGAACCTCATCGTCCTTACCCAAAATGAAGACCAATGGAAACAACAGAAAGACTTAATCGAAAACCCTGAGATCACCAAAGTGGGTTATAACCTCAAACCTGTCTTCACGGGCCTCCGTCGACTGGGCATCACTCCACAAGGGACATTGTTCGATGTCATGATTGCCCATTACCTCATCGAACCGGAACAACGGCATGCACTTGACTATCTCGCCGAGGTGTATCTCAACCGTAACATCTCGCCCCAAGGTGATCTTTGGAATACCAATGAGAACGACGAGGTGATGATGGCCTTGTATCATCGTTTCCTT
>JAEEII010000104.1 GCA_016281295.1 Bacteroidales bacterium | reverse complement strand
GTGAACTTGGGGAGTCCCAGTTCATCAACGACCTCCTGGATCTCCACAGGGGTCTTGCCTAAAAGAATTTCTTTTTCCATAAGGCAAAATTACTATATTTTTCTATTTTTGCAATCGTATGCGTGTTGGATTATGAAAAGCATTGTTTTTTTGCATCTTTTTTTAATCTTGGTTTGCGGATTGTTAAGGTCGCATGCCCAGATTCTGAACAGTAGTAACTTGCCCATCGTAGTCATTGAGACGGATGGACATGCTCCGATTCCTGACGAGCCACGAGTCTATGGTACCATGAAGATCATCTGGCATCCAGATGGCTCGCGTAACTATCTGTCGGATATCAATCAACCACAGTTCCTCAATTACGACGGACGCATCAGCATAGAGACCCGTGGCAGCACCTCCCAATCGCTGGAAAAGAAACCATACGGACTAACCACACTTCTTCCAGGTGACGAGGAAAACTACAACGTCAGCATTCTTGGCATGCCTGAGGAGAACGACTGGATTCTGAACAACTTGGCATTCGATCAAACCTGTATGCGCGATTTCCTCTCCTATGAGCTCTATGAACTCATGGGCAATTACGCTACCCGACGAAGATATTGCGAAGTGATGGTCAATGGTGACTATAAGGGCTTGTATGTTTTTCTGGAAAAGATAAAAGTGGACAAAAACAGGGTTAATGTCGAGAAGATGGATGAGAATTGTAACACCTTCCCTGATGTCACGGGTGGCTATATCACTAAAGCTGACAAAACCACGGGAGGCGATCCAGTGGCGTGGCACATGACCGGTAACTATTCTTGGGCGGATGTTGCCTATATTCACCACTACCCCAAGCCGCAACTGATCACCGAAGCCCAACATGAGTACATCAAAAGTGTCTTTTTCGATTTTGACGATGCCGCTGTGGCTCATGACGAGTCCCTCACAACGGGTTATCCGGCTATCGTCGATATTCCTTCATTCATCGACTATATGCTGATGACCGAATATATCTCCAATCCCGACGGCTATGTGCATAGTACTTATTTCCATAAGGACCGTAAAGGAAAACTACGTGCCGGTCCGTTGTGGGACTGCAATTTTGCCTTGGGTTTCGATGAATGGGGCATCACCAGCGAACACGATGTTTGGCAGTTCCACGATGTCAGCAACGAAGGTTCCCGCTTTTGGTATGGGCTTTTCACCTCGCCCACCTATCGCTGCTATCTCGCGAAACGATGGGAAGAGTTGACACAGCCCGGCCAACCGCTCAATGTGGAATTTGTCACCAACCGCATCGATGAAATTGAAGCGGAAATTACCGAGGGGATGAACCGCGACCAGCAACGATGGCATCTGCTTTGGGGGCATTCTACCGAATTGGCGGAGATGAAAAACTGGATACAGCTTCGTACCGAATGGATGACTTCAAATATTGGATCCTGTGAGGATTGCTCCAATGTGAATGTGCCTCCTTTGGTCATCTCGAAGATTCATTACCGCCCCCAGGATTGGCAGTACGTCAGTGGCGATCGTTTGGAATTTATCGAAATCACTAACAATGGTGATGAGGTAGTGGATCTGACCGGCGTGTATTTCCGCGAGCTGGGTGTGACCTACGCTTTCCCGGCTGGAGCTAGCCTTGAACCTCATGAGGCCGTGATGTTATGCTCTGACTCTTTGGCATTTGTGAGTTGTTATCAAGAGGTGCCTTTCGGACAATTTCGCAGGAATCTCTCCAACAAGTCCGAAAACTTGGTGATTGTTGACGCATGGGGCAATGTCATTGATGAAGTGCAATACTCCAATACTTACCCATGGCCGCCACAGGCTAATGGCATGGGGGCATATTTGCAACTCATCGACTTGAATCTTGACAACAGCCTGCCAGAGAATTGGGTGGCAGAAAATGTTTTTGGAATCCCTAAAAACAGTCTGCCCAGCGGATTTAGGGTTTTCCCTAATCCTACCGATGGCATTATCCTCGTTGAGACGATGTGTTCATCCTCTCAACAATCATATCGCATTGTTAATATGATGGGTCAGACGGTGATGAATGGGCCGTTAAACGGCGCGGAGACGATGTGCACATCGTCTCTGCAACAACGGATTGATGTGTCAAAACTGTCCGCAGGTCTTTATTATATTGAAATCGACGGAATGACTCAAAAACTAATCGTGAAATGAAACGAACCCTAATCCTATTATTGACATTGATAATTACAGGTGGATGGTATTCCATGCAGGCCCAGATTCTCACGGACAGCAACTTGCCTATCGTGGTCATTGAAACGGATAACCATGTCACGATACCAGATAACCCCAGGGTGTATGGCACCATGAAAGTCATCTGGCATCCTGATGGCTCGCACAACTATCTGACGGATGTCAACCAACCACAGTTTCTCAATTACGACGGACGCATTAGCATCGAGACCCGTGGCAGCACCTCCCAGGAATTCTTGGATAAAAAACCTTACGGATTGACAACCCTGATGCCGGATGACGTGAGCAACAATAACGTTAGCATCTTAGGGATGCCCAAAGAGAACGATTGGATTTTGAATGCTCTGGCTTTCGATCAAACGGGAATGCGCGACGTGCTGGCTTACGAGCTCTCAGAACGTCTTGGACAATATGCGCCTCGTCGGGTCTATTGCGAGGTGATGATCAACAACGACTATAAGGGATTGTATGTCTTCATGGAGAAAATCAAGATTGACAAAGACCGTGTCAACATCGTGAAGATGGACGAGAATTGTAACACCGTTCCCGAGGTGACAGGAGGCTACATCACCAAAGCCGATAAGCTGGGCGATGATCCCCTGGCATGGCAAATGGAAGAGTACGGCAGCAACTGGTGGTGGCCCAGCTACGTGAACTACATTCACCATGATCCGAAACCTGAAATGGTGACTCAGGCACAGAACAACTACATCCATCAGGTGTTCATGGATTTGGAAAACAAAGCAAATAATCACAACACATCTATAGAAAATGGTTTTCCATCTATCATTGATATTCCCTCTTTTGTGGATTTCATGATGATTGCGGAATACACTTCAAACGTGGATGTCTATAGCTTGAGCACCTTTTTCCACAAGGATCGCAACGGAAAGCTGCGTGCGGGACCGGTATGGGATTATAACCTGGCATTCGGCCACGATGAGTTCGGCAGCCGTAGCCGTTATGACGTGTGGCAATTCGACAATGGGGATAACATGGGGTCGAAGTTTTGGTATGACTTGTTCCATACGGATATATTCCGTTGTTATATGGCTCGTCGCTGGCATGAGATGACTCAGTTTGGACAGCCGTTGAATTATACGATGGTCTGTACTCGTATCAATCAGATTGACCGTTTGATTTCGGAAGCGGTAGGTCGCGACAATCAGCGTTGGCACAAGATGAACAATCACGCATACGAATTGCAGCAGATGAAAGAGTGGTTGAACTTGCGTACCAATTGGCTGAATGAACATTTCGGTTCGTTTGATGGTTGTGATGATGTGACGCTTCCTCCCTTGGTCATTTCCAAAATCCATTATCATCCTGAGGATTATTGGTATCTTAATGGAGACCAGTTGGAATTTATTGAGATTACCAATAACGGCGATGAGGAGGTTGATTTAACGGGTGTTTATTTTCGGGAATTGGGTGTCACATACCAATTCCCCGTGGGTTCCAGGCTTGCCGCTCACGAGGCATTGCTGTTGTGTTCCGACTCTTTAATGTTTATCGACTATTATCATACGATGCCATTCGGACAATATACAAGGAATCTCTCCAACAAATCAGAAAACTTGGTTCTGTCCGATGCCTGGGGTAACATCATCGATGAGGTGTGTTATCAAGACAGCGATCCATGGCCTTGGGAGGCCGATGGTGAAGGGGCATACCTTGAATTGATTGATTTGGATATGGATAACAGTTTGCCCGAAAATTGGACGGTAGGGTATGACCTTACTGGGGTTTCTGAAACTTTGGTTGAGGGTGATTTTCGGGTGTTTCCCAATCCTGCCCATGACATATTACATGTAGAGACGCCATATTATGACGTCTCTACAGGGGAATACCGCATCATAAATTTAATGGGTCAAACCATGATGGCTGGCCCATTAAACGTCGTAGAGACGCAAAATTTTGCGTCTCTACAACGAATTGATATCTCGAAATTACCCGCAGGGATTTATTTCATCACTGTGGGTGAGGTGACGAAGAAGGTGGTGGTGAGGTGATTTATTTCACCACGATCTTCTGGGTCTTAACATTGTTACCCTGGATGAGCTGGAGCAAATAGACACCATTGCTGAGGTTGAGCTGTTTGTCGTAGCTGCCGCTGAAGCTTTCGGTGCTGAGGGTACGACCAGTGACATCCATGACTTTAAGGGTGGCTTGACCTTCGATTCCGAAGATTTTCAGACTGTTGTTGCTGATGAAAGCGAAGTCGTTGCCATTGACGCTGTTGTTAGTGGCGAAGACCAGTTTGAAGCGGTTGGCGTGGTCGGTGTTCTTAGCGTCGAAGCTATAGCTCGGGTTGGCGAGGAGGTCGATGTCGTTGCCGGTCATGTTATCAATAAGGTGGAGGTAGCTGAAATTCACTTCCTCGGCGTTAGCATTGAAGGTGTAGGTGCCGTTCTTTTCAGCCTTGAAGCTGACAGGCATCTCGCCCATTTCTTCAGCGTTGACGACGGCGTAGTCTTTGCCTTCCTGCGGGATAAACACCTTGGTGTGGTTCCGGTTGAGTTGGAACTTAGGCAGTTGACGGCCTTCACCGAAGCGGACGATGGCGCGGTCAACAAGGTTGTTGCTGTTGGTGATGTTGAGGGCGAGGTTGGCGGCCTTGTTGCCAGAATCCATAGCTGCAAAGGTCATGTATTCGCCATCAGCTTCGGCCACTACAAAGATACCCGTCATAGGAGCGACTTCGGTGCCAGCCACATTAGGTGTGACATCGATGCCAGCGCCACCCTCTGCCATGGTGTAGAATTCATGGTCGGGGTAAGCTTTCACGCCCCAGGGGTTACCCACGAGGTTCCAGCCTTTGAATTCGTTGGCGTTGTTGTCATAAACCAGTCTGATAGTGCCGTCACCGTCATAAGGTGTGCCGGTGAGTGTGAATTCAAAGATTTCGCCTTCAGTGGTGGCCTTCTTGGCATAGAGGTAGCCCTTACCAGGTTCGAGGCTGAAGTTACCGTTCTCACCTTCGTAGTTGATCCACTCTTTGTCTTGAGCTTGGTCGAAGTAGTAGAGGTCGAAGTCGCCGGTGGTCATGTCATGGTTGGTAAGATCCACAGTGACAGGAGAAGCGATGAGGTAGTAGCCTCCGTCATTATCGTCATTTTCATAGCCTTCGATTTCGAGGGTGTAGGAAACGAAACCGCAGTCCACGGTGTAGGTGAGGACAATACCTGCGTCGGGAGCTGCTGAATTTGTAGCCTTTTCAAGGATGGTCTCGCCATTGTGAGTGAATTCGTAACCACATTCGCTAGGATAGTTTCCGCTCACCCAAACGAATTGGATATCGCGACCGTCGCAGACATTGAAAGAGCCTTCG
>JAEEII010000103.1 GCA_016281295.1 Bacteroidales bacterium | reverse complement strand
TTTTTTTGGTAAAAATTCTGAATAATTATTTCAGAATGTTAGCAGCTGGTTTGAATTTGACAACCTTCTTGGCAGCAATCTTGATGGCTTTGCCAGTCTTGGGGTTGTGACCTTTTCTAGCTGGACGGAGCGTCGTAGCCAGGGTGCCGAAGCCCACAAGAGCGATCTTACCGTCGTTTTTCATTTCAGCTTTAGCGACCTCAATCATCGCATCGAGGGCTTTCTTTGAGTCAACTTTGGTCATGCCGGTTTTTTCAGCAATGGCATCGATAAATTCAGCTTTATTCATTGTTTAGTGATTAAGTTGGTTAGTAATGAATTTTTTTACCGTTACAAAGATAGTGTAAAAATCTAATTTGCAAGGCTTTTTGTATTTTTTTTAAACTTTTTTTACCTTAAAAAGCGTTTTTCTGTGTAAAAAAATTCATTTTTCGGCTTTCCAACAGCTTTCAAAGCGGAATCCTCGCAAGAAATCTTTGATGTTCATGGCTTTTTTGCCAGCTTGTTGAATGTGTTCTAAATGGATATAGCCGTCGTTGGCAGCGATTTTAAGAAATGTTTTTTGGTCTGTCAACACGGTGCCTGGCATGACCTCAGGTTGGATGGGTTCGATGGTGGAGGTATAAACTTTCAGTTCCAGCAGGTCGTTGTTAGGGGAGACAAGGCGGGTGTGTGCTGCGGGATAGGGAGAGAGTCCCCGGATGTGGTTGTAGATACTTTGGCAGTCGCGGTCCCAGTGGATGAAGCAGAAGTCTTTGAATATTTTTGGGGCTTCATGCAGGGGTAGTCCTTCGGCCAATGTCTCTTGTGTGACAGGTTGTATGTCGCCGTTTTCGATTTTTTTCAGGGTCTCCACGACGAGTTGGTTGCCCAGGGTCATGAGTTCATCATGCAGTTCTCCTGCGGTCTCGTCAGGACGGATTGGGACGGATTGGCGGAGGATGACGGCGCCTTTGTCGATTTCTTCATTGAGGAAGAAAGTGGTCAGTCCGGTGACGGTCTCGCCGTTGATGATGGCGTGGTTGATAGGGGCTGCGCCGCGGTATTGGGGCAGGAGGGAGGCGTGCAGGTTGAAGGTGCCTAATGGGGGCATCTTCCATACCACAGCGGGAAGCATCCTGAAGGCCACCACAACGAATAGGTCGGCATGATAGGACGCAAGGGCATTTAAGAACTCGGGATCTTTGAGTTTCTCTGGTTGAAGCAAGGGCAGTTGATGCTTGAGGGCAGTGTTTTTCACCTCGGAGCATTGTATTTTTTTGCCACGTCCCGCTGGTTTGTCGGGGGTAGTGACCACAGCGGCTACGTCATAGCCTGCCGCGATGATGGCCTCGAGTTGTGAGGCGGCGAATTCTGGGGTGCCGAAGTAGATGATTTTCATGAGGGTAGAGGTGATAAGAAAAAAGCCTGATGGGATATCAGGCTTTTTTCTTTTTTTTGGAGGGAGTGAATTATTTCATTCTTTCCTCAATGTTAGCGATGTTCTTACTAATCTCGAAGGCTTCGTTGCTCAGCGGATAGTCTTTCTTCAGCGTTTGATAGCACTTCAGAGCGTTGGCATAGTTGCCCAGAATCTCGTAGGTCATGCCGGCCTTGGTGAGGAACATGGGACCTGTGAAGTCGTTCTTTGACTTGTTGGCGGCTTTCTCGTAGTAAGCGGCGGCGTTGTTGACGTCGTCAAGCTCCATGTAGCAGTCGCCGATAGCGCCCAAAGCCATCGGGGCAAGAATCTCGTCTTTGCCGTTGAACTTCTGCAAATAGTCGATAGCCTCGTTGTACTTGCCAAGCTTCATGTTGCTGATGCCAGCATAATAAGCGGCGAGCTTGCCAGTCTTGGTGTTGCTGTACTGGTCATAAACTTCCGTGAAGCCGAGGTAGTTGCCATCGCCATTGAGGGCAGCCTCGTAGGATTCCTTCTCGAAATATTTCTGTGCGGTGAAAATCTCGCTGCTGGCTTTCGCGTTCTTCTTATCATTCAAAGCTTTGAGACCCCAAATGATACCTGCGATGATGATGACAGCGCCGATGATACCGTAAATCACTTTCTGATGTTCTTCAATCCAAAGTTCAGTCTTGCTTAATGCGTTTTCTACATTCTCCAGACGTTCTTCGCCTTTGATTTCTTCCAATTTCTTGTTGTTAGCCATATCGATGTTATTTTTCTTTTTGTCTATTTTTGAGTCTGCAAAATTAGGAAAAATCTTCTTCGCTACAACAAAAATCTTTATTTTTTTACGAGAGTGGTTTTTTGCTATCTTTGCGGCTCAATTTGATGGAACATGACTCCGAAAGACAAAGCTTTTTTAGAATTCCTTTCCCGCTTCATCACCGATGAGCGAAAGCAACGTTTTGAGCAAGTCCTTGCTTATAGGACCCGTCATATCACTGTGATGTTGGAAGACATCTTCCAGCCGCATAACGCCAGTGCGGTGCTGCGTAGCTGTGACCTCACCGGCGTACAGGACATTCACATCGTCGAGAACAGCTACACCTATGATATTAATCCCGACGTGGTGATGGGGAGCACCAAGTGGCTCGACATCCATCGGTACAACGAGCTGGAGTTTAACACGCCGTCGGCCATCGAGTATCTCAAAGGGCGGGGCTATCAGATTGTGGCAACCTGTCCGCATCGCGATGACTTTTTGCCTGAGACCTTGCCTTTGGACCAGCCGGTGGCCTTGGTGTTCGGCACGGAGAAGAC
>JAEEII010000102.1 GCA_016281295.1 Bacteroidales bacterium | reverse complement strand
TTACAAAAATAGGTTACACGGGGTACAACCCTGGTTCAGAGGTGGAAAGGCATGTCATCATCTGGATGCAAAATGTAGACCATTCGGTAAAACGTGTAGAGGGTGGATTCGCACCTGTAGATGACACGACAAAAGTGTTTGAGGGAGACATTGTCATCAAAAGTGGTGGAGATTTTGACCACTGGATTCAACTGGCAGACATCACACTTGACACGCCTTTCGAATATGTCAACCAATCCGGTGTGAGAATCACCACATTGAGTTATGGCGAAGCAAGCGACCACGATGTGTATTTCGCACATTCCAGTTTCAAGTCCAGCGGACTGTGCTCCGCATCCGACCAGATGGAAGACGTTTCCGACTACCCTCAATCCGACTTTGCGCCACAATTGAAATACACTGTTGCCACAAAATTGGATTGTCTTACAGGCCAGGTCACCGACCAGGACGGAAACCCCATTGCCGGTGCGGAGGTGACGCTGACCTCTTGTAGGTGGCAAGCGCGAGATTACTGTGGCCTGACAGATGACGAAGGCCATTACGAAGTGAAAGCGCCGGGAAACAACACTTTCCTGCCGTCTGCAAAAGCCACGGGATTCGTGCCGTACGTGGAAGCCGGCTTGGATTATTCCTTTGAAAAGGATGATGATTTATGGGCGACATTTTATTTTGAGGACAAGAAAATGGACTTCACCCTCTTCAATGCCTTGGATTTCCATGCTGGTGAAATAGGTACCATCATCCTTCCTGTGGAACCAGACCCCACATTGGGGAAATATTACCGACTTGACCATCTGGAGGACAATGTGCTCGTGTTCGAGCGTGAGCCCATCCCACAAGCCAACGTGCCCTATCTGCTGATTGCACACGAGGACTGCCGGGTGGATCTCAGCGAAATGGACCTGATAGGAACACCGGGAAAAACGGTGTTAGATAACATCTGGTTCATTGGAAGTTATGCGAACACTGATCTTGTCATCACTACGAACGAGGGAGTATGGTTCTTTGACCACACACCCGACTGCGGAAACGGACGCATAGGAGGATGCAGGGCTTACATACTGCTGAATTTATTGTATGGTCCGTTCTACTACAAACTCCTGGATACTAATGGAGTGGAGCAACTCATACTTGCTACAAAAGGCGATAGCGTAGATTGCTACGACCTGCAAGGCAGGAAACTGCCGTCGGGCACCATTCCACGTGGAATATTCATTTCCAATGGCAAAAAACAACTCGGGCGCTAATCGATTGTTATGAGAAAGATATGTAACCAGACCATTTTAGTCTAATTTGGCACAATCACTTATTAATCCTTGAAACAAATGGAATCATTACATACAATATTTCGACTGAGCATATTGCTTCTTGCCTTGACATGCTCCATGGGTGTGACAGCGCAAACAAGCAAGGCTGCACAAAACGACAGTCTTTCGAACCTAAACATACAGACGCCACCAAACAATGATTACACAGAAAAACAGATTATCATGAAGAAACGTGTTATCTCATTAATAATGGTGCTGTAAATGGTATAGAAAGTGAAGCGTTTAAAACGCAAAAGGCATGGTGTAAATGGCATAATTTTCAATTTTCAATCTTCAATTTTCAATAAATGAAACACATATTCTCCTTCCTGCTTCTGTTGTTGTGCTTCGTTTCATGCAGCAGTAGTGATGACAACGCGGAAAAAACAAAAGAAGATACTGCAGGTCTTGAAAAACCTACAGCCACGACCGCTTTTACTATCGAAAATGCCCCTGTAATAGACGGCTCTGACTCCACCGAACCTCTCCGCACGTTGTTGATGTGCCGACTGCTGGGAATTGACTGTGAGTGGATGAAGGATGATACCTATACGCTCACATGGCGTGTCTTCGCCGACTATAGGAGTTTGTCAGTGGAAAACCGCAATTTGCTGAACAAAAAACTCCTGAATTGGAATACTCACCAGTCTTTCGTTGACTGCATTGATGGGAAAAACGACATCATCATCACGGCCCGTGGCATTTCACGTGACGAATCGGTATATGCCAAGGAAAAGGGTGTTGAACTCCTCTCACGCCCCATAGCGAAAGACGCATTTGTGTTCATCGTCAATGCCGGCAATCCTGTGAAGAACCTCACCGTTGAGCAGGTGAAGAAAATCTATATGGGAGAAATCACCAATTGGAAGGAAGTGGGTGGCAACGATGCGCCTATCGTCCCTTATGTCCGCAATGCCAATTCAGGCAGCCAGGAGAAGATGGAAACCGTGGTGATGGCAGGCCTTACGATGCCTGAATGGAAGGAATTGACCTTGTTCACAATGATTTCTCCATACATTCAACTGGATAGCGACGTCAACGGCATCTGTTATACACCTTACTATTATTTCAGTTCCATTGTAAGGCCGGAACAGATAAAGATGGTTTCCCTCGATGGCATCATGCCAGCCAAAGAAACGATCAAGAATGGCACATATCCCTATATTACTGAAGTCATGACCAGTGTCCGCGCCGACATCGACAAGTCAAGTACAGCTTATCAACTGTTTTACGGTCTGTCTACAGGATATTATAACAACATCATAGATGAGAGTGGCTATATAGTATATTCGAAGTAGTTTCCAAAAACAGG
>JAEEII010000010.1 GCA_016281295.1 Bacteroidales bacterium | reverse complement strand
GTCACTATGGCGGAAACCAACCCTGTGCCCATGACACAAGCTGAAGGGCATGTTGCCGCTCACTTGCGCACAAGAGGGCGGCGACACGCCCCAAACGCAGAAGCATTCTGTCCCAACCTTACCGTCATCCCCCGTCCTATGCAGTAATACCGAGACGAGCAATCCCCTTTTCCCTCGCGTCATCGTTTCGGCAATGCTGCATTGACGGACGGGAAAGATGTCGGAGGCGGACGGAATGCTTCGACTTCAGGAAAGCAAACGGTAAAATCACGGCCGTTTGCACGGAATAAGGAAACGACAGACCATAGAAAGAATTTTCATGTTCAACAGCAGGGGAAACGATTTTCCTGTCCTCCATGAAGCAACAAAAAAAGTCCAAAAAAAGTGTAGTTTTTCGCTTTTTTGTATTGCTATTTCGGAATTATTTTGTATCTTTGTAATGCAAACAAACAAAGTTACTAACCATTTAATTCTTAATGCTATGGAAAAAGATAATAGGAAAAAAGTGGATGTCTACAATGTGACCAGCAACGGTTATTCCTTCCACTTGAAAAGAAACGGTGATTGCTCTGTCTTTTGCCGAAAAGATGAATCATACCGCAGGAACACCCCTTTGCAAAAGGCAATTAGTGAGATTATAAGATGGGCAAGAACGTCTGGAATATATTTCTTCCAGTGGCACCTTGAACATCCTTTTTGATGGAGGGCTAAAGGCATGAAATAAAGCCGTCAAGTTTAATGCAACCAACTAAAATTTTAGAGTTATGAGTACCAACTATCAGAATATTTTCAATCGGGATTTTTACCCGACACCCGAAAAGGTTATCATTGACATGCTTAAAGTGTCCGATGTTAAAGACAAAATCATCCTTGAGCCGTCAGCCGGTACGGGCAATATTGTGGACTATTGCCTGAAAATGGGCGCAAAGGAAGTCCTCACTTGTGAAATCAACGATGATCTCCGTACCGTTTTGGCCGAGAAAAGCCAAGTTGTCGGAGCTGATTTCCTCAAACTGAAAGCCGAGGAGATTTCCCACATCGATATGATTGTGATGAATCCGCCTTTCTCCACCATCCGAAAGCATATCCTTCACGCTTGGGAGATTGCCCCAGGCGGCTGTGAAATCGTGTCATTGGCCAATAGTAACATTTTGGAGAATGGTTATTATGATGACAAGGACAAACAAAAGATTAACGAGCTGGTGGAGAACTATGGAGGCAGCGAGTATCTGGGCAGGGTGTTTGCGGATTCAGACGAACGGCAGACGGATGTCTGCGTCAGCGTTCTAAGACTTTACAAGCCAAAGACCGATGAGATAGAGTTTGAGGACTATTTCACCGAGGAAGCCGATGATCCGGAATATGCGGCATATGGTCTTATGCCTTATAACTTCGTGCGCGACTGCGTCAATCGCTATGTTGAAGCTGTCAGGCAGTTTGATTCGGTGATGGAGGCCTCAAAAACCATCAACGGTTTACTGGACGGCATTGGCGCGAAGAGTATCCAATTTGGAGCCAAAGGCCACAATGCCGAAAGTATTACCCGTGAAAGGTTCAAGAAACAAGTCCAAAAGGATGCTTGGCGATGGATTTTCAGAAAGTTTAATATCGAGAAGTTCATCACGTCAAAGGTAATGGCCAACATCAATAGTTTTGTCGAACTTCAACAGAACATCCCATTTACCATGAAAAACATCTATAAGATGGTGGAGATTATCATCATGAATAGGGATAATTTCTTCCAGCAGGCACTTTGTGATGCTTTTGATAAAATATGTAGTTTTTCATCCGAAAACTCCACAGCGGGCGAGAAATGGAAAACTAACAGCAATTACATGGTTAACAAAAAGTTCATAATCCCTTATATGTGCAGAATAGGTTGGCGTGGAGGCGTTAGAATTGATAACAATGAAGGGCTTTATGATATTACTAAGGCTCTTTGTAATCTCATGGGTTATAATTACGATGAGTTTATGAAAAACAATTATTTTTACAACATAGAAAACCAGTTATGGTTTGGCCAATGGTATAACTGGGGCTTTTTCAGGATTAAATGCTTCAAGAAAGGCACTATGCATCTTGAATTTCTCGATGAGGAAGTTTGGTACAAGTTCAACCAAACCGTGGCCAAGGTGCGCGGATGGAGTTTGCCCACCATGAGCAATACCACCAAGAAGGAAAAAAGGTATCGCAAATCTGCCAAGAACCAAAGCCAACAGTCATTGGCATTGGCCAGCTAAGAAATAGGGTATTTCATAGTTTAGTATTTGTTTGTGAGGATGGCGGCCATGCGGTCGCCTTCCTTGGTTGTTCGCCCAGGCTGATTTGTCTATCGGTCGGCCAGTGAATGACACCGGCCGACAACATCTTATAGGAAACAAAACAATGGTTTCCGACTTATCCAAGGAGACATCATAACATCAGGAAGTCCCCTACCCTACTGTTTACTCAAATTTCTTTGCAAAGTTAAGGGTCTAATCCTGATACGAAGCAAGACCAGGCCCTATGGGTGCTTCCAAAAAAATCTTCCTCCATTGAGGGTATTTTTTTGGAAGGTTCTTGCACTTAATCAGACTTAACCCTTTGAAGGGGCAAAAAATTTGTCTAATCCTCAAATCTTTAGCCCTATGAAGTACAATTACATTACCACTGGTGAATACTATAGCCATGGAAGAAATAGTATCGCTCACGGAATGAAAAACGGTAATCCCAAAAGCATTTCAAGAGCAGCTGCCGAAATGTCAAAGTTCGTTTCTCCTAATGTTATCCTAATACCGATGCCAGGCCATTCCGGTGTGGCCACATATACCAAGGACCTTGCAGAACAAATCGCAGGCCTGACAGGTGCCAAGGTCTGTGATATTATGCGAGGCGCTGTCCGTGAGACATTCTATGACATCAAGAAAAACGGTGGTAATGTACAAAAGGACTATCTCGGTCTCTATCTCACCGAAGAACTTCCTGAAGGCCGGATTATGATTGTCGACAACTGCATTTCAACGGGGACGACAGCAGCTGCAGCCCTGGATCTTACAAAACGTGGTGTCGTCCTCGCATATGCCATTGTCGGTAAGGCCAAACACATCGACGGCCTTACACCGATTGAGACCTGAACATTCTCAGAATAACCAATATTAACAAAGGGAAAAGGATGGTCACAGGCGTGAGGTGAACCCAAGAAATATGAATTATTTACTTTTTTGTATTGTTATTTTTAATATTCTTTGTATATTTGCAGCCTAAAGTAATTTTTTGAATGGAAACAAGAGGAAGAAAAAAAGAAAACAAAATCAGAATTGTTATCAGTTTGGACGTTGACTTGCTTAACAAGATTAAAAGCTGTGCCAAGCAATCTGGAAAGAATGTTTCTCTGTTTCTCGAAGAAGTTCTGGCACTAAAAGGCAAGAACAATTACAAATTAACTGGATGGAGCCGCCATGAGCGGAAACATATATGTTTCAGGTTTTCTCAAGAAACAATCGATTACCTCAAGACCACCACTAATAAGGACAATGTAACATACGAGAGCCTTATTGAAGCCAAACTCAGGCAATACACATCCACGCCTCAACTCATGTTGGAAAAAGCAATGCCCATCGCATTGAAGTTCATTACAACTGGCGAAGAAAGAGACGAGTTTTTCGAAGCTTTCAAGAACCTGTGCCAAGCTTTCGGAACAGAAACCAAAAGTAAGGAGAGAAAGAAAGATAGCCGCACAATAGTAGCCCAAAAGCTGTCGATAATGTGTACAAAGAGTTTGACCGAACAATTACTGAAATTAGATGACACCCTGCAAGAGTTTTGCGACAAGGAATGGTAAACGCAAAAAAGAAGCCCGAACCTCGCGGCTGGGCCTCCAAACAAAAAAATGAAAAAAATGAACTATTCCTTTGATGAAGTCTAACAATTTCTAAATCCTATCAGTCCTATTAGTCCCATTTGCCCCTCTTCCCTCATCCCATCTCAAAATGCGACTTGTCAACAAAACTCTTCCAATTTCCGCCCCAAACTATAGCAACGCCCTGCTCACTGGCCACCTGAAACATCAATTCAGCCAAATCGTCAAACCTTGACCAATCCACCTGCTTGCGGTTCATCGTCAGCGGGTACAAGTCCACTGCCTTCCCGATAAGGTGTTTTGATTTCATCGTCCTCGACTTCCCTTGCCTCACATACTCGCGCTGCTTCCCCACTGTGCGCAACCCTTCAGACACATTGAAAGGGAATTTGCACCGCACAGCGCATTCAATCACAATCGCCTTCAGGCGTTCATCCACGCCCTCCAGTCTCTCCATCGATGTCTTCGACAATTCCATAATCCTTATTGTTTTATTAGTCCTATTTGTCCTATCAGTCCTATCTTTACCAACCAACATCACGCCGCAAAAATATTACAAAAAATCCCCATAAAACACTATCAAAATCGGTCAAAATCAATCAAAAACAATCAAGAAAACACCACTCTGCCATATTCCTATTATTTTTGCTCAACCGTCGCCCAACAAGGCATAAAACGCCGCACACAAAAACAATATAAAGATTATGATTTGCTGCGCTTGCCCATGACGGCGACGGCCTTTAGTTCACTCATTTACTAACCCCTAAAAACATTATCACATGGGAAAGATTAAGCAAGGTATTTTAGGCGGATTCCAAGGAAAAGTTGGAACCGTAATTGGAGCCAGCTGGAATGGCATTGCCTACATGCGTGGCATCGCACAATCCGTCAAGAACCCAAAAACCGCTGGACAACAAATCCAACGTGGCTTCTTCAGAGAAGTCCTGGACATCGTCGGTCAGCTCTCTAACGAGCAGTTGAACTTCCTATTCCCGAATGCGCCCAGCGGCATGACCCGCCGCAATGCATTGGTCAAGCAGCTCGCCACTTTCAAAGTCATCGATGGCGACACAAAAAGTGTCGACCTCGGCAACATCAACTCTCTCGGCAATGCTGCCACTGCCGACCTGCCCGATGTCACCATCGTAGCAGCCGATGAGAACCTGACCATTTCGTGGGACGGTGCCGACGGCTTCCGCGCCGAACATGCCAACGAATACCCGACAGTATTCGTAATCAATGTCACGAAAAAGAAAGTCTTCATGGTCAACTCCTCAACGGCCTTCGGCGCATCCGGTGAAGCATCGTTCAATGTCGGTCTGGCCGCCTACGGCGAAGCCACCGACACCTTCAGCGGCTTCATGCTCGCCACAGGTTCTAAGATTGCCCTTGTTGGCTTCGGCACCTTGGGTGTAACAAAGCGTCCCGCCCGTTTCAAAAAGCACAACTAAGCATGACTCGGGAACCTGCAAAAAGCCGTCCAATCGGGCGGCTTTTTTAAGGCTCTCCCCTACCCTCATTGCGGGCTAGATCCGCAAATCCCCGATTCGACGACGCAAAGCGAGTCAATCTCAAACAATTCAACAATCAACACTTCAACACTCAAGCGTTATGGGAAAAATAAGACAAGGTATCTTAGGAGGTTTCAGCGGCAAAGTCGGCACGGTTGTCGGCGCCTCATGGAATGGTATTTACTATATGAGAGGATTGCCGCAGTCCTACAAAAAAAGCAGGTCATCAAAACAAAAAATGCAGCAAGGCTACTTCAGAGAGCTGATTGCCCTTTCTGGCCAACTCTCGGACGATGATCTGAAAGCCATCTACCCAAAGCGACCCAAAGGCATGACCCGCAGAAATCTGTTAGTCAAGCAACTTGCCGCTTTCGCTGTCGTCTCTGACGACACCAAAACCGTTGACCTCGCCAACCTCTGCACCCTCGGCAACGCCCCAACAACCGATTTGCCAAAGGTCAAGGTCGATGTCAAAAGGTCTGGCCTTCAAATCTCTTGGGACGAAACCACCTACTACCGCGACCAGCACCCCGACGAGTATCCAGTTATCATGCTGGCCAATATCACTCAGCAGAAGTTGTTTCTCGTCCCTTCAACCGTAGTTCTTAAAGGCTCTGGCAAACAATCCTTTGAAATCAACATCAAACCCTATGGGAGCGAGCGCGATGACTTCTCAGGCTTCATGTTCGCCACCGGCCAAAACCGTCCATGGGTCGGCTTCGGCACCATGATAGTCACCAAACGTCCCCCAAGACCCCCTAAAAAGTAATGGAATTTGAACAGCAAAATCGGCGCTTTTTAGACCCAATTCAAGTCTATACCAAGTCCGTACCAACTCCGTACCAACCTCGCAAGCAAACTAACCAAATTATTATCATTAAACTTTCAACAATATGGGAAGAATAAGACAAGGAATCTTAGGCGGATTCCAAGGCAAAGTAGGAACCGTTATTGGCTCCACATGGAATGGCATTGCCTATATGCGCGGCCTTCCACAATCACAAAAAGACCCCAAGACCGCTGCACAGTTAGCGCAGCGTAACTTCTTCAGAGAAGTCCAGGAACTCGTCAGTCAACTGACTTACGAGCAACTGGTCTTCCTATTCCCCAACTCAGCAAAGGGCATGTCCCGCCGTAACTTACTAGTCAAGCAACTATCCACTGATCCAATCATTGCCGACGGTGCCAAACATGCAGACTTGGCTGACATCACTTCATTGGGCAACGCTCCTACCGCAGACCTACCTGATGTATCCATCACTGCCTCACGCTCCAACGTCATTATTTCTTGGGAAACCGAAAATGATTGGCGCGCTCAGCACGCAAACGAGTACCCTACCATCTGTGTGTTCAATGTCACTCAGAAGAAAATCTTCCTCGTGCATTCCACGGTAACGGTCGGTGCATCTGGTCCCCAATCTTTCAGCCTCAACCACGATGCATTCGGCATAGGCTCGGACGAATACAGCGGCTTCATGCTGAGCACAGGCTCCAAAATTGTCCTCGTAGGCTTCGGCACAATGGGTGTGAGCGAACGCCCCGCCCGCCAAAGGCGCAATCCTCGCACGGGTAAATAACAAAACGTCTAACCTCTAAAAAACAAGTAAAGCAATGGGAAAAATAAATCAAGGTATTTTGGGCGGTTTCAAAGGAAAAGTCGGAACCGTAATTGGAGCCAGCTGGAATGGCATTGCTTATATGCGTGGCATCGCGCAATCTGTAAGGAACGCCAATACCGCTGCACAGCAAACGCAACGCAACTTCTTCAAAGACTTGCAACAGCTCGCCTCACAACTCTCGGACGAGCAGTTACAATCTCTATTTCCATCAGTCAATCGCGGCATGACCCGCCGTAATATGCTCACCCACCAGTTGGCGGCGGCTGCCGCCATCACCGATGACGTGAAGGCCGTCGACTTGACACAATTGGAAGGCATCGGCAACGGTGAGCGCATCGAGTCGCCAATGCTGGAGTGCATCATTTCCGAACTCAATGGTCAGTTGACCCTCAACGCTGAAGCTGCCGTAGCGGAGCTGATCGGCAAGCCTGCTGAGGCCAACTTCATCGCAGTAGCCTACAACATCACCAAGCGCAAAATCGGTGTCTTCAACTCCAATGCCACCGACCCGAGTTATGGTGTCAACATTCCCATCGGTAACTGGGGTGAACGTGGAGACTCAGTCCGCTTCTACCTCACCTATGCTGCCAAGGGTGAAAATGTGTATCTCCGTGGCTTCGGCTCGTTCATCATCAAAACCAGAGCCGAGAAAGTCGGTCGCAAAATCGGTAAAACCGTACAACTATGAACATCTTTGAATGGGCTTCT
>JAEEII010000101.1 GCA_016281295.1 Bacteroidales bacterium | reverse complement strand
GCGATACCCGCCATGGGAGGGGCTAAGGTCATGAACAGCTGTCCATAACGGGAGCCAAAAACGATATACGAGTTGAAAAGACAATAATCGCCAAAGACATATCCCACCAGACCAGATAATGCCAGCCAAAACCAAGCCTTGCTGTCGGCGTACATAGGGTAGGGCGTGCCGGTGATGATCCAAAGCATGACGGACAGAAACAGCCACGAGAGAACCATACGGATGAGATTCAACGGCAGTGAGCCCAAACGATGACTGGCCACATCGGCAAATAATGCCGTCGCCGTCCATGAGATGGCGACAACAAGTGCTATGATTTCACCAAAATATGGGGTGGACATAAGAAGTGTTGGTGATGTTTTCTAATCTAGTGAAAAATCAGTTGTTCTCGTATGAAATGTCATCCGGAATCTCGTTGACATCATCAGACTGGTAAGGGAAGAAAGCTTTTAGTTTCTCCCCGCAGCGCAGGATGCCTTGCTCCAGTCCTTCAGTGAAGCGCCCTTCTTTGAAGTGACTTAACATCAGGTCTTTCACATCGCACCAAAAGCCATCTTCCACCACTTTGTCGATGCCTTCGTCACCAAGGATGGCGAATTTGTGATCCTTCACGGCAAGGTAGATGAGCACCCCGTTGCGTTGTTTGGTTTGGTTCATTTTCAAATGCTTGAAAATGAACAAGCTTCGCTCTTCCACGTTGCCTTTGCAACGATTTTCAATATGTACTTTGATTTCGCCTGAGGTGTTTTTCTCGGCTTGTCGGATGGCCTCTACAATGCGTCGGTCTTCCTCTTTGTTCAGTATGGTGATGGCGTTTGACATGTTTTCTGCTTTGAAAGGCAAAGATATAATTTTTTTTTGTTTCTTTGCCAACTAATGAAGAGAATGGCTATGAACAGATTTTTAAAGGTGTTATTAATACTGATGATGGCTGTTACGGGTTGCAACAAACCAGATGAACCGAATCAGAATGGGGACAATACCGAGGGTAACGACAGTGTTGTGGATCATGGCGGAGTTTTGGATGGCCATGCATACATTGACCTTGGCCTGTCAAGCGGAACGTTGTGGGCAACATGCAATCTCGGAGCCGATTCGCCGGAGGATTTTGGTGATTTCTATGCTTGGGGTGACACCGTGCCAAAGGAGATTTATGATTGGAAAAGTTACCGATATGGTAATTACATCCCTGAACGTTATCGTTTTGAGGTAAATAAATACTGCACCATTCCTTTTTTTGGGGTGGATGGATTTGTGGATAATAAGACTGTTTTGGAACCCATCGATGACGCTGCGACATATAACTGGGGTGCTGACTGGCGTACTCCCACCCACGAGGAGTGGGAGGAGTTGACTTTGGAAACGACTTGTGAGTGGGACACCCTGAACGGAGTCAAGGGAAGGACCTTTACAGGTGTGAACGGCAACAGCGTTTTTTTCCCCGCGGCTGGTTTTTATCTTGGTGAAGAGCATGTGGGTTTTGAACTCGGCATTTACTGGTCAAGTTCCCTTTATACTGGGAGTCCGGAACGAGCCTGGAGCCTTCACTTCGATTTAGACAATTACCATGTCTGTGGAACCTACGAACGCAGCCGTGGACAAGCAGTCAGGGCAGTGCGTTGCCCTCAGTAAAGCAAACCGAACATCCACAAAGGGATTTTGTTTCCAAAGCCCAACTCGGTTTCGTCCACGGCCAAATAGCTGTTGGGGATATCCTTGATTTGGTCGAAGCTTTTCTTGCGCCCGCCAATTTCAAAGAGGTACTTACCGTCCACAAGGAAATCACCCTTGGGTGGATAGGTCACCTGATGCGATTGGCTCAACTGGTTGAAGAAGAACAACTCACGTATCGTGCCAAGGTTGGGCTGCATTGTGAAAGCGTTCATGAGGTTGGTGTTGTTGAGGTAGATTTTCTCGGGGCGCGACAGGTCTGACAGCTTTCTGGGCGTGTCGGTAAGCAATGAGAGCAGACCTGCCTTTTCCAGGGCATACAGCATCTTCAACCCTTGGTTCCGGTCGGTGTCCAACTCGCGGTAGAGTTCCGACATGTTGGGCTTCTGCGGCACCTGCTCGGCCAAAATCATGAACATCTTCTTGGCTTTCTTGATGGTGGATTGCTCCACGTTTTCGATCACCGCGTAATCGTTCTCCAGAATGTGGTTGACTACATTCTGCAAACGGTTCGCATAGCCTCCGTAAATATCCTTGTAGAAAGGATAATATCCGATTTTCAGATATTGGACGAAAGCAGGCAGCACCTTGAAGCCGTCGCTGATTATTTCCATGGCGATGCTCTTGTGCTTTTTCAGCAGGTCCTTCAGTTCGATGACGGGGATGTCCTTGATGCCTTCAAACTTCAGGTATTCGCGAAACGAGAGCCCCGTCAGGGTGTATTCCATCAGTCTTCTTGACAGGTCGCCTTTGCCTTTCTCCATCTTGAGCATCGATGAACCCGTGTAGGCGACATAAAGCCCAGGGTAGTTGTCGTTGAGGTTCTTTAGGACGGACTGCCCCGAGTCCAGATCTTGAATCTCGTCAAGGAAAAGATAGAGACCGACGTAGGCATAATAGTCTTCCACCACATCAGCAAAAGCGTGTGTCGCAAAACATAGGTCGTTCAGCGG
>JAEEII010000100.1 GCA_016281295.1 Bacteroidales bacterium | reverse complement strand
GACGCGTACCTATGCGTAGATAATAATTGATTCCATTCCATTTTATTGCTCTATTCTTAATACTATCAATTCCCCACAAGGCTCTGTCTCGCATAAGGAGTCAAATCCTGTGACGCGAATTCACCTTTCAAGAATTTAAAATAGCCCGCCACTGCCACCATGGCCGCGTTATCGGTGGAATAGCTGAGACGAGGGATGAACACCCTCCAATGGTATTTCTCTCCGGCGGCGAGCATGGCGTCATGCAAGCCGCTATTAGCACTCACACCACCCGCGATGGCCACGGTTTTAATCCCTGTTTGTTTACTGGCTTTGATTAACTTACCCATCAAGATTTCGATGATGGTACTTTGAACCGAGGCACAAAGATCCTCTTTGTTTTCTTCAATGAAGTTCGGATTGATTTTCAGCTGATCACGGACTGTATATAAAATACTGGTTTTCAAACCACTGAAACTATAATCCAACCCTGGAATCTGAGGTTTTGCAAAGTTGAATGCCTTAGGGTTACCTATCTTGGCCAGTTTGTCGATGACAGGACCTCCCGGGTAAGGTAATCCCAAGATTTTAGCTGTTTTGTCGAAAGCCTCCCCTGCTGCGTCGTCGATGGTTTTGCCGATGACTTCCATGTCGAAATAATCCTTCACCACCACAATCTGGGTATGGCCACCCGAAACCGTCAAACACAAGAACGGGAAGTCGGGCACCTCCGTGTGAGTTGCGTCGGTGGCAAAATGCACCAGAATGTGGGCATTCATGTGGTCAATCTCCACCATGGGAATATCAAGCGTCTGCGCAAAAGCCTTTGCGAACGAGGTTCCCACTAAAAGTGAACCTAAAAGTCCCGGTCCACGTGTAAAAGCGATTGCAGATAATTGTTTTTTTTCTATATTTGCATCCTTTAAAGCCGTGTCGATGACGGGAATGATATTTTGCTGATGGGCGCGAGAGGCTAATTCGGGAACCACCCCGCCATATTTCTCGTGAACCTTCTGGCTGGCAATGACATTTGAGAGGACACGGGTGCCTTGAAGCACTGCGGCAGAGGTGTCGTCGCACGAGGATTCGATACCTAAAATATATTCGTTCATGAACTGAAATTTGGAGGCTCAAAATTATTAAAAAAAAGATTATCCATAGCATCCTTGTACTGATAATGGTGTTCATATCGTTCATCATGAGCATCTTCATTGCCATACAAGACCCTATTATTCAGAAGTTTACAATCAGAATCGCCGGTGGTTATCTTTCTTCAAAGACGGGCATGGACGTGAAAATTGGCAGGCTCTACATCTCGCCTGACTTCACCGTCCACATTGATCAATTCTCCGTCAAAGACTTGAAAAACAACGATTTAATCAACGCTGAGAAGTTACGTGTCCGTCCTATCATGGAAGACATCATCCATGGCGACATCAACATCGATATGATTGATTTGAGACACACCCAAGCCAATTTGATCACCTACGAGGGCGAGGAAAAAATGAATTTGCAGCATCTGCTGGATGTGTTTTCCTCCGACAAAGAGAAGGAAAGCAACACAGTCATCAAAATAAAAATCAACAAAATCAACTTTGAAGACCTTGCGTTTCGTTATTGGAACCAAAACAAGGACGACCCGGAAAAAACTGCGAATCATTTGATGGACTATTCCAACATCAAGGTTGACAGCATCTTGTTAGACATGGAAGGCATCGTCATCATCGGCGATTCCATCACGGCAAAAATCAATCAGTTATCCGCATTTGAGCAGAGTGGCTTTGCCCTTCACCATCTCCAATCAAATGCCATCGTCTCTTCTTCGGGCATCCTGCTGGACCGCCTGCAAATACAGACTGACAACAGCAACCTGTTTCTCGACCTGCATTTGCTCTATCCAGGCTACCAGGCCATGAGCAGTTTCGTTGACTCGGTATATTTTGACTCTAAAATCACGCGCACGGAGGTGATGCTCAGCGACCTTGGACCTTTTTCCAATGCCTTGTACGACATGCCTAACCGTATCAAGATAGAGACTGAGATGAGAGGACCCATCAAAGACTTTAAACTCAGCAAGTTGAAGTTTATGATCGGAAAACAAACCCGATTCCAGGGAGACCTTGCATTACAACCTCTTGACATTTTCAACGGTCAACACGCCATCAACTTCAAGACATTAGAGTATTCATACAATGACCTCGCCAATTTCCGCATCCCCGGCGCATCAAAAACCATCCCGTTACCCGCCATGTTGGCTTCTTTGGGCAGCGGCACCATAAAAGGAAAGGTAGCGGGATCCACAGAAAAATTCATGGCCGACCTCTATGTGACCTCCGAAATTGGCAACGTCAATTTGGATATCAACAAACACCGCAACCAACAAAAAAACGATGTCATAGAAGGCCATATCCAAGCGGAACACCTCGATGTAGGCAAGCTGGCGAATGCCTCCAAAACCATTGGGAGTATTGATTTGGACGCTAACGTCATCGCCCGCCTGACCAAAAAAGGAGACGTGGACCTCGACATCGACGGCAACGCACACAACGCTTACCTCTTAGGAAATAGCATCGACGAGATCTCCATGAACGGAAACCTGTACCAAAACCAGTTTAACGGCAAAATCAGCATCGATGATGATGAACTCGCACTTGACTTCAAAGGAAACTTTGACTTCAGGGATCCCAAAGCCCTGGGAGGCAACTTCAGCGCGGACATCCTGAATGCAGACCTTTACAAACTCAAGCTCATCAATGACGACCCCGAAGCCTCGTTAAAAGCCACCATCACTGCCGACATGAGCAATATCAACGACTTCAACAAAGCTGAAGGTACATTGAAAATCAGAGGATTGGAATTCCAAAACAAAAACGGGGCATTGTTGCTCGACGCCTTTGACGGCTCCATTGTCAACGACCATCTGATGCAAAAGAAAATCAACCTTGATTGCGACTTCCTGGAGTTTGAGATGGCAGGCAAGATGGATTTTGCCACCTTGGCCACCGCCTTTAAACAATATGTGAATCATTATGTCACCATCCCCCAATGGGCAGAAGAACTTGAGGCCTTTGAAAACAGCGGGAAATCCTCCAACCAAGATTTCATCGTCCAGATGACTATCAAGGACGCCAAACCCATCACCCAGCTGTTTATGCCCGACCTCTCTCTGGCCAAAAACACTTATCTCAACGGCACCTTTACCTCTCGCTCCCATTCGCTCAACCTGACTTTACGGTCAAAATATCTGAAATACAACGGCATAAAAATCAACAATATCGAATACCGCAACCTCAGCTCGCCACGAAGATCCAATGGCAGGTTACATATCGACCAGATTATCTTGCGCGACAGCACTGAGACTGGTCAATCATCTCTTGGATTGGAAGATTTCGCTTTGGTAACCAATTTGAGAAACGACAGCATTTTGGCGGATATCCTTTGGGATGATAAGACCCTGACTGACCATAACAAGGCTACCATACAAACTTCCTTGGTCCCTCAACCCAGCGGAGGGCGTTTTAACATCAACAAAGCTGATATCATAATCAACGATAGCCTTTGGAATATCAATCCCTCTAATCTTCTGGAGTTTGACAGCAGCCGCATCCATTTCTCCAACGTGGAACTGTTTTGCGGACAGCAGCGACTCATCGTGGATGGTGACATGCCCAATACCGTTGAGGACACCTTGCTGGCTTCATTCCAGCATTTCAACCTATCCAACCTCAACTTCCTGATGGAAAGCACAGGTCTTCAAATTGAAGGGGCACTGTTCGGAGAAGCCAAAGTCAGTAACATCAAGACCGACCCAACGCTTCTGGCCAACATCAACATCAACCAGCTGGGTTTGAATAACCAGATTTTTGGCGATGCCACAATCTACAGTGCTTGGGACAACGAAAAGGAAGCCATCAACATGAATGTCATCTTGCAGCACCAACAACGCTCCGCCATCGATCTCTCAGGAGCGTTCTATCCAAATAAAAAAGACGAGCAACTCGACTTCAAGCTGAAGCTGGACAGCCTCAACCTCGGGATATTATCCCCGTTTTTAGGCAACGCCATAGAACGGATGCAAGGCTTCGGCAAAGGAACCGTAGCCGTCAAAGGATCCCTCAAAAAACCAACGATTGATGGCACCATAAAAGTCAAAGACGGAGGTTGCAAAGTCAACTTCTTAAACACCTATTATACATTCAGTCCCACCATCAGCATCAACGACAGCCTGATATCACTGACAGACCTGTCGTTAACCGACACATTGGGTAACTCCGCCTTAGTCGTCGGGCAAATCTCCCATGACCATCTGAAAGACTTTTACTTAGACCTCAAGATGTTCCCTACTGAATTTCTTGCCATGTCAACCACCGCGGTCAACAACTCGTCGTTCTATGGAGACGCCATCGCCACAGGTGTCGTGGAAGTCAAAGGCCCAGTGAATGACCTGGATTTGAAAATCAGGGCAAGAACCAACAAGGGCACCGTGATGACCATCCCATTAGGCGGTAAAAACAACGTCAAGAAACACGACTTCATCACCTTTGTCAACAGGGCGGAACAAGAAACGGAAGACCAAGAAGAAATCACCAATAAGACCACATCCAAAGAGGCCACAAGCTTCCGTATCGGTTTGGATCTCGGTGTCAACAACAATGCCCAAATCAAAATCGCATTGCCCAACAACATCGGTAACATGGAGGCGCGAGGAGAAGGGAACATCAAATTAGGGGTCTCCTCCACTAACATGTCACTCATCGGCGATTACATGATCACCGACGGCAGCCTCTCACTCAACATCCAAGATCTGATAAAAAGGAATTTTACCCTTGAGCCAGGAAGCACCATTTCATGGACTGGTGATCCCGTGAACGGAACCATCAACGCCACCGGCGTATATCAAACCAAAGCCTCTGTCGGCACCTTAGGCCTGGTTGACACCACCAACATGAGCTCGAGCAATATCAAGGTAGAATGCCTGGTTCACCTGAAGAACAAACTCATGAACCCCGACATCTCTTTCAGCCTTCGATTACCCAATGCCACTGAAGACATGCAACAAGCCGTGTTCAGCGTCATTGACACCACCAACCAATCCGTCATGTTCACTCAGACCATCTACCTGCTCGCCTTCAACTCCTTCAATTTCGGAGGCTCCATGGATAGTTATGGAGGCCTGATCTCAAGCCAGCTAAACGACTGGGTCTCGAAGATCAACACAGGTGTCGATATCAACTTCAATTACAAACCCGGATCCAACATAAGCAATGAAGAGATGACCGTAGCGTTGAAAACACAACTCTTTGACGACCGTCTCACCATCGAAACCAACTTCGGTGTCATCATCCCTGCCAATACCTACGCTGCAAACAACACCAACATTGTGGGTGATTTCAACTTAGACTACAAAATCACCAAAGACGGACGATTGAGTGCACAGGTCTTCAACCGATCCAACTACAACAGCATCTATTATCAATACACCTATTATAAAATGGCACCTTTCACACAAGGCATCGGCCTTTCCTATAGCAAAAACTTCGACCGCTTCAAAGACTTTTTCAAGAAACAAAAAAATATTGTTCCTCCCAACCGATCATTCTCCGGCAAAAACGAACCTAACCAAAACATAACCAATGAATCCTCTAACTAAACCATTTAAGGTATATCAGGCCTCTGCCGGTTCTGGAAAAACATATACCATCGTCAAAGAATATCTCGCGCTTTGTCTCCAAAGCGAAGCTGCCACCTCACAATACAACCATATCCTGGCCATAACTTTTACCAATAAAGCAGCCAACGAGATGAAAGAGAAAATTCTCGATCATCTGAATACCATCATCAACAGCGACCTGGAAAAAGAGCCAGGAAGCATGGAAAAAGATCTGATTGATCTCCTCCAAATTGACCGAGATGCTCTAAAATCCAATGCAAAAAAATTGTTTTATAAAATAATCCATGATTATAGCAATTTCTGCATTAGCACAATCGATGCTTTCTTTCAAAAAGTAGCTCGTTCATTCGCCAAAGACCTGAACTTGCCGAACCAGTTCAGTGTTAGCATCGATGAAGATGAAGTGGCCGACGCCATCACCGAACGACTCGGAGAACAACTAGGGAGTTCCAATCCATTCTTAACCAAGATTATGGAGGACTACAGCGAGACCATGTTTGACAACGGCAAAAGACCTAAAGTGGAGATTAACATCCATGCCTTCATCAAAAAACTCTTTGAGGAAGAAGCCTATCAAAAAAATGAGCAGAACCACTTTGAAACCGAGAAACAGTACAAAGCGACTCTCGCTTCCATCAACAAGAAAATCAATGATTTTGAAAAATGGTGTCAAGAATCAGCAGCTGATTTCGACACCTTTATGAACAACAACGGACTAACAACCAACGATTTTAAAAACAAATCGAAGAGTCCCATCTTGATGCTGGTCAGCAAAGTCAAGGAGAACAAATACGATCCACTCACCAAAACTCAACTATCCCTTCTCAACGGGGATTATCAATGGTATAGCGACAAGAAACATGCTGCGCTGGATCCCGAATTCCAAACCCAATGCATGCCATTTTTGAGAACATACTATCAAAAAATCGGCAACTATCTTTTCAACATTTACCAGCTTGATTATCTCAGCTTATATGTGCTACGTTCCAAGATAAAATCAGAGATAGAAGCCTATATCGGCGAAGAGATGGTGGTTCACATCTCGGAATTCAACAAACGAATTAACGAGATCCTGGGCGACTTCTCAGTACCTTTCATCTATGAGCGGATGGGAGAGCATTTCCACCATATCTTCATCGACGAATTCCAGGACACCTCAGTGCTGCAATGGCAAAATATCATTCCGCTGATCGACAACAATTTAGCCAACCGACATCTCAACATGATTGTAGGTGACGGCAAACAATCCATTTACCGATGGCGCAATGGTGAAGTCGGGCAAATCGCCAGTCTTCCACGTATTTATGCCAAACCTGCCGACAGTCCTTTTTTCGACCAATTCGAGCAGAACTTGATCAACAGCTTCCAATTCAACGAGTTGGACTGCAACTTCCGCTCATTCAGTAACATCGTGCAATTCAACAACACTTTTTTTGAATTCAGCAGCAAGGAATTTTTGTCAGAAAAATGTAAGAAAATATACTTTGACAACGACGAGACGCTTCATAAAGAAATAAAAATAAAACAAAAAACAAAGCAGCAGGAAGAAGGTTTGGTTGAAGTGGAATTGTTTGATCCCAAGGAAAAGCCTGAGGAAGCTATGCTTGCTCGCATTTACGAGCTGGTGACAAAAGCACTTGAACAAGGATTTACGAAAGGAGACATTGCCGTACTCGTCAGAAAAAACGATTACGGCTCGTTGGTTGCGAACTTCCTTCACGAGAAAGGCATCGCGGTCATCTCCCCTGAGTCCATCTTGTTAAAATCATCCAACAAAGTACAATTGATTGTCAACACCCTGAATTACCTCATCCACCCAGAAAGCACTCCTGTGATTTCCAATGTATTATATTATTGGAAAAGAACTCATGACACAAGCTTCAACGGAGATGTAAGCGACCTGTTCAACACCGTCAACAGCATTGCGGAAGGACAAACCAGCTTGGAAGAGATGATGTCTCTGCAACCTGGATGCCTCCAAGATTTGCTATCTAACTCCTATAGTCTTTATGACCTCTGTTCCGCTATAGCCCGCACCTACGGCTTCAACACCTTAGGTGACTCGTTCCTCAACTTTCTATTAGACATTGTCTTCCAATGGCAATCGGCTGACAAATATGGTATCGAGCTCTTCCTTGAGTACTGGTGGAAAAAAGAGGAAAAACTATCCATCCTCACGAGTGAAACTGATGCAGTCAGCATCATGACGATTCACAAATCCAAAGGTTTAGAGTTCCCCGTGGTCATCTACCCATTTGTTTGCGATAACATCGATGACACCAAATCTGCCCCCCTGTGGTTTACCGCAGAGGAATTGGGATTCGAGCCTATTCCTAATGTCGAAAAGGTACAGTTCAACTTCAGTGAAAAAAGAAGTTTATGGTCATCACAAGTGGCACAAAAAAAACAAGATGAGGCAGATAAAACCCGTCTGGACAACATGAATCTCAATTATGTGGCTTTTACTCGTCCCGTGCAACGGCTTTATATCCTCACAGAAAAGATGGAAACCCTCAACAACAGTCCAATCAACGCCTTCTTACAAAAGAAGGATCTCGAGTTCCAATTGGAACTTCAGGAAAATCAAAACGAGGAAGAATGGCCTATCATCTACCGCATCGGTAATCCCGAAAAGCCTAAGGTGACAGAGAAAAAAGACCAGAACAAACAAAGCACCACCTCCTTTTACAACGAGTCATCTGCCACCGACTGGCTCGAACGAATCTCCATCGACTCCAACCCAAGTATGTTCTGGATGAATGGAGTGGACCGTTTTGAGCCACTGGAATGGGGCAAATTTGTCCACAAAATCCTTTCAGAAATCACCTGTGAAGCAGACCTTGACAAAGTACTGACCCCATATCTCGACAATGGCTTTATTGACGAGGCGACATCAAACATGCTTAGAAACATGTTCACCCAAATGATTCATCATCCCGCGCTACAAGAAGCCTTCAGCCAACAAGCCAAGGTCAAAAATGAATGCGAGCTGCTATCCAATGAGTTCGGCATCCAACGTCCCGACCGCTATGCGGAACTGCCCGATAAAATCATCCTTTTGGACTACAAAACCGGAAAACCCTCTGAGAAACATCACGAGCAACTACAGCATTATATCACCATCTTGCAGAAAATGGAGAAAAAAAACATAGAAGCCTTCCTTGTTTATTTAGGCGATACAGTAGATGTTATACAAATCGAAAATTAATCATTAAACATATTAAATTTTTTATTATGAAAAAGCTACTCATACTATCTGTTTTGTTATGCTTAGGGCTGATGAGTTCTGCCCAGCAAGAAGCAAAAATGCTCCGTTTCCCTACCATCCACGGCAACGACGTGGTTTTCACCCATGGTGGTGACCTTTACAAAGTTGACATCAAAGGCGGCGTCGCCCATAAAATCACCAATGATGTCGATGGCTATGAAATGTTCGCCCGCTTCTCACCTGATGGCAAGCATCTGGCTTTCACTGGACAATACGACGGAAACACCGAAGTGTATGTGATGCCTTACCCTGAATGCGGCACCCCTACCCGACTCACCTATACCGCTACTCTGGGACGCGATGACGTCAGCGACCGCATGGGACCCAACAACATGGTGATGACATGGAGGGACAACGAGAACATCGTGTTCCGCTCCCGCAAGCAGAGTTGGGATGACTTCGTTGGCCAGCTCTTCCTCGCCAACATCGAAGGCGGCATCGCTGAACAGCTTCCTTTGCCCGAAGGCGGCTGGATCTCCTATTCCCCCGATGGCAAGAAGATTGCCTACAACCGTGTGATGCGTGAATTCCGCACCTGGAAATACTACAAAGGCGGCATGGCCGATGACGTGTGGATTTACGACTTCAAAACGAAGAAAATTGAGAACATCACGAACAATGATGCCCAAGACATCTTTCCGATGTGGGTCGGCGATAAGGTCTATTTCTGCAGCGACCGCGACCGCACGATGAACCTCTTCGTGTACGACCTCACGACCAAACAGACCACCAAAGTGACCGATTACACCTATTATGATATCAAATACCCCTCGTTGGGTGACAACGACATCGTGTATGAAAACGGTGGCGAGCTCTACCGTTACAACCTGAAAGATGGCAAAGTATATCCCATTCCCGTGAAAATCGTTGATGACGGCAACTCCACCCGCAACAAGTATGTGGATTGCAGCAAGTTCATCAACAGCAGCAGCATCGCTCCCGATGGCAGCCGCGTGGCTTTCGGCGCTCGTGGCGATGTGTGGACCGTCCCTGCCAAGTCAGGCATCACCCGCAACCTCACCCAAAGCGACGGTGCTCATGACCGCGATGTGGCATGGTCGCCCGATGGCAAGTACATCGCCTACATCAGTGACCGCACCGGCGAGGACGAAATCTACATCCAAACCCAGGACGGCAAAGAGGAAGCCATACAGCTCACCAAAGACTCCGACACCTACAAGATGGACCCAATGTGGTCGCCCGACAGCAAATACATCACATGGTACGACAAGATGAACCGCCTCAACATGGTGGAAGTCAGCAGCAAGAAAGTTACAGTGGTAGCAGAAAACAAAACCGGCGAGATGAGAGACTACTGCTGGTCAGCCGACAGCCGTTGGATCGCCTATACCATGCCCAGCACCTTCGGCGTGAGCCATATCCACATCTATAACGTCGCTTCAGGCAAAGACGAAGTGGTCACCGAGGAACTCTTCAACGCCTCCAGCCCCGCTTTCGACAAGAATGGCAAATACCTGTATTTCACCTCTGAACGCGACTTCCGTCCCACCTACAGCTGGACCGAATGGAACCATGTCTATACTGACATGACCCGCATTTATCTGGTCACCTTACAAAAAGACACCCCCTCACCATTCCTGACAGAGAATGACGAAGTGAAAGTGGATGGCGATGAAAAAGAAAACGAGAAAGGCCCAGAAGGCAAAGGCCCTAAAGGTGGCAAAGGCTCTAAAGAAGGAAGAGGTCCTAAAGGCGGATCCGACAAACCCGGCTTTGGCCCCGACAAATCAGGGAGCAAAGAAGCAAAAGAGGTGAAGATCGACTTCGAGGGCATTACCCATCGTATCGTGGTGCTTCCCGTCAATGCCGGAAGCTATCATAACCTCACGGGCGTGGAAGACGGACTTTACTATGTCGCAGGCGGTCGCAATGGTGGCGGCTTGGGCTTCTTCGACGCCAAATCCAAAAAATGCACCAGCATCGGAGGCTTCGGCTACCAGCTCTCCGCCGATGGCAGCAAGATGCTCGTCCGCGAGCGTGGCGGTTATAAGATTATCAACGCTCCCAGAGGCCCGATGCCTGGCGGCGGCTCCAAGGAAGGTCCCGGCATGGGAGGCCCCGGCGGAGGCAAAACGGATGGCAGCCTCGACCTGAGCCAGATGAAGAAATGGGTCAACCTGAAAGAGGAATGGACACAAATCCTCAACGAGGCCTGGAGACAAGAACGCGACTTCTTCTACGCGCCCAACATGCACGGCGTGGATTGGCCTGCCATGAAGGAGAAATACGGCAAACTCGTCCCCTACTGCTCCGACCGCTATGACCTCACCTATCTCATCGGCGAGATGATTGGTGAAATCAACATCGGCCACGCCTACGTCGGAGATGGCGACCGTCTCAAACCCGAACGTATCAAAATGGGACTCCTTGGCGCTCAGATCCACCGCGACAAGTCAGGCTACTTCCAAATCGACAAGATCCTGAAAGGCGAAAACTGGAACGAGAAGACCCGCTCACCCCTCACCGAAGTGGGCATCAACGTACAAGAAGGTGACTTTATCATCGCCATCGACGGACAAAGCACCAAAGACATGAAAGACATGTATCAAGCCCTGGTCGGCAAAGCCAACACCCCCGTGCTGCTCACTATCAACAGCAAAGCCTCCGACAACGGAAGCCGCGATGTGGTGGTGAAACCCATCGCCGACGAAAATGGCTTGTACTACTATAATATGGTGCAGGACAACATCGAGAAGGTCAACAAAGCCACTAACGGGCAAGTCGGTTACATCCACATCCCCGACATGGGTGTCGATGGCCTGAACGAATTCGCCAAGTACTTCTACTCCCAGCTCGACAAGAAAGCCCTCATCATCGACGACCGTGGCAATGGCGGCGGTAACGTCAGTCCCATGATCATTGAGCGTCTGCGCCGAGAGCTCTCCATGTACGACATGATGCGCAACTGCGAACCTGAGACCAAACCCACCAAGATGGTGCTCGGCCCCAAGGTCTTGCTGTTCAACAAATACTCCGCCTCCGACGGCGACCTCTTCCCCTACCAGTTCAAGAAACATAAAATCGGCACCACCATCGGCACCCGTTCCTGGGGCGGTGTGGTCGGTATCAGAGGCAGCTTGCCCTTCATCGACGGCGGTACCTTGACACGTCCAGAGTTTGCACCCTTCGATGAGAACGGCAACTGGGTCATCGAAGGTTATGGCGTCGATCCCGACATCGTCATCGACAACGACCCCGCACATGAGTTCGAGGGCATCGACGACCAGCTCAACAAAGCCATCGAAATCATCATGGAACAAATGAAAAACTACCCGGAGATTCCAGCCATTCCGGCCTTCCCCGACAAATCGAAATAAAGATATTTAACATCGAAAAACACGAATGACACGAAATGTTTTTAGTTTCTTTCGTGTTTTTCGATGTTCCTCAATTATTTAATTATATAAGGAAACAACTATGTCAGCAACTATCAAAGGAACTTATAAAGGCAATCTCCGAAACGAGATGACCCACGTGCAGTCGGGCAACACCATCCTGACCGATGCACCCACCGACAACCACGGCAAGGGCGAGGCCTTCTCACCCACTGACCTTGCCTGCGGCGCTTTGGCTGCCTGCATGATGACCATCATGGGAATCAGCGCGCAAGGCCACGACTTCAACATCGACGGCACCACCTACGAGGTGAAGAAGACCATGGCCGCTGACCCGAGAAGAATCGGGCAGATTGACTTGGTGTTCAACTTCCCGCCAAGGGATTACACCCAAGCTCAGCAGCGGCTACTATGGGCCGCCGCCGAGAGCTGTCCAGTGGGACGCTCCTTGCATCCCGATGTCATCGTCAACATCACCATGAATTTCCAGTTCTGATGGAATACGAGATGTTGAAAGGCCTCATCAACAGCGAGACGCTGTTGGTGAGGCACGAAGACACCGCTGCCGTTTATGGCTCCGGTGCCTTGGAAGTCTTTGCCACTCCCGCCATGATCGCCTTGATGGAGAAGACCTGTCTGGAGAGCGTCAGCGACAAAATTGGTGAAGGTAACACCACCGTTGGTATCTCCGTCAACATCAAGCATCTGAAGGCCAGTCCTGTAGGCGCATTAATCCGCTGTAATGCCACCCTCGTTGAGGTGGATCGCAAACGGTTGGTTTTCGAGGTTAAATGCTTCGAAGAAGAGACCTTAATTGGAGAAGGAATACATGAGCGGTTTGTGGTGGATAGTGAGAAGTTTATGGGGAAATTAGGATAAAAGTACCATAACAAGCCATGAGTTGAATTAATTTCCTATTAATTTATTGCATCATTTAAAACTTTGTTGTATTTTTGCATCAAAATTTATATCTAATAAACAAAAACAACAAGGAGAAACAACCTTTGCAAAACCAATCAAAGAATGAATATGAAAGCATTTAAAGATTACGACATTTCAGACTTTGCCGTCACAGAAGATACTCTGAAACGAATACCCGCAACGTCTTCTCATCGCCCTTTCTTTGGGTTTAATAAAAAAAGAAAAGGAGAGCATTCACCTCACCCACATTATCCAATATCAAACCTTGATGATGTGCTATGAAATCTAAATATAAAAAAGCTTTTGAAAGCAAGGCTGATGCCATTATCACTGATGCTTACATTTTCCCAAACTTCAAGTCGGGTGAACTTCCAAACTTGAAGTATTATACTCCAACAGCAGCATGGGATACTGGGGCTGAGCATTCCTCCATCTCAATGGAAGTTGTCGATGCTTTGCAACTTAAACCGAAAAGGCAGGAATCCGTCATGGTTTTGGGAGGCGTACAACAAGTGGGCATTTATGAAGTCGCCTTAGGTCTTCCCAATGGAAAGCTTTTTCATAACGTAGAAGTTTTTGGAGCCGAACTTGAAGAACTACCTTGGCAACCAATTCCGCACCCATAATTAACGGCATCTAAAAAGCATATCCAGTATAGTGTCAACAAGATTGAAACACATTGACAATAAAAAACGCCCACGTTTCACAGTACCTCCCTCTCGTTTGGACCGTCCCATGGGCGCTTTTTATTGCTGCAAAAGTAAAAAAAAAGAATATGCAAGCATAATCAAAAAAATTATTCTGACAATTCGCTCAAAAGTATGGCAATTCTATGTTTGATACTTATTATATTCTTTTTCGCCGCTCCATCCTTCTCAACACCATGATGCTTACTTCGTAAAGCAAATATAACGGGATGGTGACCAATATGAGTGTCATCAAATCGGGCGGGGTAATGACGGCAGCAACAACCATGATGACCAAAAAGGCATATTTTCGGTATTGCCTTAATAATCCCGAACTCACCACTTCCAGTTTCCCAAGGAAAAAGGCGATGACGGGCAGCTGAAATACCAGTCCCATAACCAAGGTCAGTGTGGTGAAAGTGCTGATATACGACTTCAACGTGATGTTGCTTTCCACCACGTCAGAAACGCTGTAAGTGCCTAAGAATCTAAAAGAAATGGGAAACAGGATGAAATACGACATCAAAACGCCGACAACAAAAAGAAGGTACATCGTGACCGCAATACTTACCGAATACTTCTTCTCGTTTTCATATAAGGCAGGGGTGATGAAACGGAATAACTCGACCAAGATATACGGCGACGCCCCCAGCAAGCCAAGATAGAGAGCTGTCGTGACATGAGTCATAAATTGACTCGACAACTCTGTGGCTATTAAATTAATATGATACTCACTAAAAGTAAAACCCGACCCCAGACGATGAAGGAATTTCTCGATGTATCTATAGGTGATAAAATCCCATTGGCTGGGAGCAAGCAGCAAGTCAAAGGTCTTGTCCTTGAAGCAAAAGACAACAATAGCAAACACCATGACCACGGCAATGATACGGAATAACATTCGGCGAAGCACCTCAAGGTGTCCGCCGAAAGATAACATGTTCGTATCCGCCACATGGTCGTTAGACTCGTTATCGGGCGAAGACTTTTTATGGTGTTTTTTCCTCACGTTTCCCTATCTTCAGCTTGTGATTTAGCGTTTTCGGGTGTTTTTTCTGGCATTTCTGCATCCAATGACTCACTCATGCCTTGTTTAAAGCTTTTCATGCCCTTTCCCAAACCACGCATCAGCTCCGGCAGCTTTTTGCCGCCAAAAAGGAGCAAGGCCACGAAGGCGATGAGCAGAAGCTCCGTAGTGCCAATGAATAACAGCGTCATACTATAAGAAAGATTTCGTTTGTATCAAAGTTGATTTCCCATTTGCCGTTCTCTTCAGACTCCCACTGGTATTTCTGTGACATGCGGTCCCACCAATTTTGGAACTTGGTACCCGTCTCCCCCATATCCTTGACAAGTTTCTCGTATAGTTCGGTGTTATCCGCATTTAATATCTTTGCCAGTTCGTTTAATCCATTTTTTCTTTCGAACAGCTGCTGGATTTCGTTTTTTTCCTCAGGAGTTACTTGACCTACTAACTTTTTCATTGTTGAATTGTTGATTGATGATTGTTGAATTGTTGATTTGTTATTAGAACTCTTTTCGCACGTCAAACGGGTCCAAATAGTGGATCTCCTTAATCTGTATCTCAGGCATAAAATCGCCCATTTTGCGAATCTCATTCAATAAGTCACGTGAAGCGTTGCGCTCGATATGGGCCATCACGCATTGCTGGTGCGAGGGCGTGTTATGGTCCCAAGTCAATTTGCGGTTGAGCCAGATGCAGCGGCGGCACTGGTAGGCATCACAGACACGGCACAAGGGTGCATGGTCGAGTTTCAGGAGTTGCTGGTTGGGGATGTCCAAAAACTTCTCCAAGTCTCCAACGGAATAGTCTGATGTTGGTTGGTGATGGTTCAGTTGGTTATCCACTTTCATTTGCTCGTCGTAATAGAAAGCCGGGCAGAGATAGAACTTCCCATTGGGTGCGAGGGTGATGTTGCTCACGCCCGCCTCGCAGTTGTGCATCTTGTCGAGCACCATCCTGTCCGTCAAGAGGTTGAATTGCGGGGATTGGCCTTGTTTGTAAAGGTTAAGTAAAGCGCCGTTCCATTCTTCCAACAGATTCCTATAAACCTCTATTTGCTCATCCGTGAATTGCTCCATATCGGTGATGCAAAGATTGATTCTTGCACCTGAGGCGAACAGTTTCGCAATATTGTCCTTTTGTTTCAGCATTTCGCTGAAGGTGAGTCGCAAGACTAAATTCTTGGCAGCTACTTTATTGGAAATGGAATTTGCCACTTCCACATCGGCTTCGCTTTCGACTCCAATTCCCGTAACAGGCTTGCAACCCATAGGATAAATCTTCACGTTGTCGATACTCTCGATAACGGAGACATATTCGTCAGGTAGGGCATGGTCAGGAAAGACATACTGAATCATCAGGTTGTGCTTCATCCCGAAGAGAATGCCTTTCTTCAAGGTCTCAATCGGCATCAAGCGCCTTTCTTTCAGTGGATTGTCGGCATGGCAGTAAGCCACGCTGGTGTCATCCAATAATATCACAAGGTATTGCAGCATGGCTTAACAGATTTCGGGTTTCACTTCGCGCTTGTTGGCTTCGTACTGCTCGCGCAAGTCCTCCAGTTCAAGCTTGCGGTATAGTTTGTTCCAATAATAGTTGTTGGCCCTCACCCTAGCCTTGTGCATGAGACAGATGGCAGTGGTACGTTGAAACACGGTATGTGTGTGTGCGGCGTCATAGTTCTCACCTTGGCACCAGGCACAGCCGCTAGCCACCTCACATTCGATGCACTTCTGCGGACTTTGCGTTGTCCTGTCCAAAGTGAGGAAGGGGCGCAGTTTATTCTTGTCAATACCATCATGGATATTACCGATAATCCAAGCCTCTTTATCTCTTAAGGAATACTGCGCAAAGCGGGTACATGGATAGAGGTTGCCTGCCGCATCCACGCTAAGCATCTTGCCCGCGCCGCACCAGTTCTGGTTGTCGAGAACGGGGTCTTGTGGCTTGCCGATATGCTCCGAGAAGAACGAGCAGGCATAGTCTTGATAATAGCCTCCGTCAATGATGGCATCGGCGAGTTGCATCAGTTGCTCCTCAAACTTCATGTCGTCGCCTTCTTGCCACACATCTTCGAAAACCACGTTGATGTTCACCTCATGGATGCCCAAAGAATAAAGGTGCAGCACACTCTCGGTGATATAGGGAATATCCGCCGATGAGATGGTGACCTTTGTGCCGCCGCCAGGGAACTGTTCCAACCACAACGGAATGTTCTTCACCACATCCTTGTAACTACCACGCTCTGAAGGTTTTGTCAGGCCGTTGTCATCAACCACAGGCTGTTTCCACACTCGATTCATATCATGCTTCTTCTCCGTCCCATCGATGGTAATGCCGATGGAAAGGTGGTCTCGGTTCTTCTTGATGAAGTCCTGGACGGCTTTCTCGTGATAGTTGATGCCATTGGTAGAGAAGGAGAAGCGATACGAGTTGAACCAGTGATGGTTACGACGGAAAAGTTCCATCTTGATGTAGTCGCAGATCTTATCAATAAGCTCGATTTCGAGAAACGGTTCACCACCGATGAATTCCCAAATCACCGATTCCATAGCAAATTCGGAGTCGTTCTCATGGTCGAGCACATAGTCGATGAAGGTTTTGGCAACTTCCCAAGGCATCCGCTCCTTAACGTTTTTGCCAACAAGATAACAGTATTTACAAGCCAATTGACAGTCCTTAGTGACAATGAAGGTAATGTTCTTCGCCATGCCAGACTGCCAAGCATCCTGGTTCTCTTTGATATTGATAAGAGTTGACATACACCTTCGGAATTAGGAATTCGACCCCTGACAGGTTGCATTGCAGGTGTGGTTGCACCCCCATTTACAACCTTCATAGCAATAACCGGTACAATAGAAATAACAAGATGCGTCACAGGTGCTGCAACCATTGGAGTAGGAAGTATTCAGGCACGTTCTAAGGCATTGTTCTGTGCAGTCGCTCCCACAAGTAATCCTGCATACTAGACCACATCCTGAAGAACAGTTCTTATGGCATGAAGCTGTGCAAGTCCTACAATCGTTACCTCCGCCGCTGCCTTTAGCGGTTCCGCTACAGGTTGTTGAGCAGCCGCCACTACAGCCGCCTGAGCAACCACTGCTGCATGTGCTGTAGCAGCTGTTGCTACAAGATGAGCAAGAGGTGGTGGCAGAGTTTTTACAGGCCCCAAGGCAAGTGTAGCCACAAGCACCGGTGCAACTATTACCACAATCGCCTTTGCAGGTAGAGGAACACGTGCCAGAGCAAGTACCCGTGCATCCGCTGCAAGTTCCGCTGCACGTGCTACTACAAGTGCCTGTGCAATTGTTACCACAACCGCCAGAGCAGGTCTTTGAACAAGTCCCCGTACAACTGGTACAAGCACCGGAGCAACTGCCTCCACATCCTGAACTACATGACACGGAGCAGTCAGAGCATCCGCTTAGCTCGGAAGATCCAACACAGCTGGTTGTGCAGCTCGAAGCACATTGGGCTGTGCAGTCAGCACAAATGTTTTCCTTGGTGCAGCTTGCGAGTATTGCAGGAAGTGAGCCGGAAACAGCGAGAACGCCTAATACAGGTAAAGCCTTTCTCGCAGCTTCTTTGAAGAATTCTCTTCTGCTTTGTAAATCATCTTTTTGCATATTCGGTTGATTTTTAGGCTGTGTTATTGATTAGCTATTCTCCTCCGACTTCCAACACTTTGTGAACCAGATGCTATTGTGGGCGCAGATGGATATGACGGGATTTCAGATGGAGATATTTCGATTTCGCGATTCTTGTCTCCATCAATCACATACGCACGGATAATCCATGTAAGGTCTTCGTCTGACCATCCGGCCAGGTAGGCGTCACACCAACCATTTGAGCCCCAATTAATCCACCTGGCATTGGGATTGTTGGAACCCACGCTCGAACCAGCAGGATGCTCCCCTGCCTCATGAGTAATGGTAAAAGAAATCCACACATTCTGAGCAGTTACACGAACCGGTGTTTGTAGCGTAATCGTTTGCCAACCGGTTTCATTCACGGTACTATTACCAGAATAGATTTGTGTCGTTGGAACTGTTTCTCCTGTATAAAGCTTAAGATTATAGGTACCAACTATTCCTAAAACCGCCCCTATTGTGGTGATATCCATACCAACATATTGTTCCATAACGCTGGAAGGGAACATGACAGCCCATTCTAAAGTTCCTCCATCAAGATATCCCCAAACCAATGACACTTCACTATCATCATAATATAACCATGTCCCAGTATGTTCCTCAAAATTAGCCATAAGAGTACGGTTGCCTGCCACAGTGAAGTTATAGGAAGCATCGGTAGAAACCACAACACCGTTTTCTGTCCAATTGGTGAAGGAATAACCCGATTTCGGGGTGGCTGTAACGGTACAATTCTGCCCATTCTGATAAGTCCCGGCTCCAGTCACCGTTCCGCCAGCAGTGGTATTGACAAACACATTTACCATATAGCCTCCTTGAGTCACGAATGACACCTCATCGCCATACTCAATTCCAGAGCTGGTCTTGGCATAGGCGCGCACATAATATTTCGTTCCTGATTTCAGATCGCTAAGCGTGGAGCTGAATTCCCCTTCAACTACTTGTTCTATTGTGCGGACATCAGAGGTGGAGGGATACGATTGCTCACTGAAGCAAACGCCGCATTCCGATACGGTATAGCCAAAGCTGCTTACATAGCCGCCCGACGTAGCACTGTTGCCAGTAATGTCAATGGCATCCTTCGTGGTTACAGTAATCTGTCCGTCAGGCTTCTTTCCACATGCCGAAAAGAATGCGAAGACATATAAAACGACCACAAACCAAATTTTAAATACAAATTGTCTTTTGTTCATGATGATTTCTATCAATACTACAACCGCAAAGATAGGAAAAAATCAATTGACCAAAGATAATTTGTAAAAGAATTATTAAGAAAATGGATTCTATTATTAATTCTTTCACCAGAATCTTTCAGATTTCCAAACAGCCATCACTACCGCATCAAACGATAATACTTGCACTCGTAACCCGATTGATAATGCTCCATCACCTCGGGGTGGAAAAGCTGAATGAAGTCGCCAAGTAACCGATCAGGCTCTATTTGCGATGTCTCGAAATAACCCGTCTCTTGAATGTCGCAGACAATGATCCGACGGTTCTTGTAGGCATCAAACAAGGCATACAACGCGTTCTCCCGTTTCAATGTCTCGTATGTCATGGGCAACGATGAGGAATTCGCCACCCGCCAAAAATCAGCATGACGTGCCTTAGCAAGGATGGTCTCTGAATCCAAAGGAAAACTGGCTGTGGAAAGATTGTCTTTCCAAAGATAATCCGCCCCGGCATCCTCAAAGAGCTGCGCGATATAACTCCTGCCACCAGCAACATACCATTGACCGTTAAAAGCCAGGTCGGAAAAAACCGTGGGACGATTAGGAACATCCGCACATAAGTCTCTCAGCTCATTGTAACGACGCTCAATGTCGTCAAACCACGCGTCGGCTCGGCCGCTACATCCCGCCAACAAACCCACTACACGGATCCATTCAGCCCTGCCTAATGGAGTGGATTCCAAATAATCGGCAAAGGGGAACAGCACAGCTCCAGTCACCGACAAAGGGTCCTGATTGCCGTCAAAATAGGGTGAATACAAGATGATGTCAGGATGCATGCTGATCATCAGCTCCATGTTCTTCGCCGACTCAGTACCAACATCTTTAACGACACCCGCCTCCAACAGCTCCCTCATCCTGGGACTATGAATGTTCCTCCCTTCCAAGATGCCCTTCACTCGGTCAATCTCATCCAATTCGATGAACACCGACCACTGTGTGGAGGAAAAAGAAATCACCGACTGAACCGGAATCGGTATGACGGCAGCCCCATCGGCAGCAATAGCCCGACCATGATGTGACTCATCAACCAAAGCGAAAGTACCCAATCGTTGCGTGGAATCCCATGGATTAAGCACCTCCATCCAATAGCCATAATCGGTGGGATAAGCCACCACGTTCTTCGCATAACGGAAAAGATTGTCGCCAGAACTCGAAGCCGCTGAATCAGCGAAAGAACTGGCAACAACCGCAGAATCAGGTTTCACCCTGCCCCTGCAAGCGCACAACGCAAGCACCAAGAGCAAACAGGCAAAAACACTTATCTTGAGAAAGCTTCGAGACATTCCTTGCATAAACAGTCGTTGTAAATCTTCAATCTCTCCTTGGCCTCCTCGCTTAAATGAATCTTGACACACCAGCAATCCACCGAGTGAATACATTCAAACTCTTTACCACATTTCGGACAAATCTTTTTCATACTTACTTTTTAATTAAAAAGAAAATATCCCGGACAAATACCAGCATTGAAAGAACTTAGCAACAAGCCATCTGAGGAATAACGATAAACGGTGCCGCTCACCATGTAGTTCTTGGCATCGCTGACATAGAGGTCGCCATCGTATGGATTCACTGAAATCTTGTAAAAGGTTCGTCCATCCGAAGCGATGCAGAAAGAAGCATCATCGTGATCGGCCGCATAAATACTGGCACGATAGACATCTTCTCCATGAAGGTAATAAAGAACCGTCCCCGAGGGATCAATAGCCAGGTTTAACGCTTTTTTGGGGAAGGTCCTCACCAAAGTGGCCTGCTTGGTCATCGGATCAATTCGCCATAAAGTGCTCGGCATGTCAAAGTCATTGACATCGCCCTCGCACATCACCCAAACAAAACCATCCTTATCCACGACCATGCCATTGGGTTCATATCCCACAACAATCTCTGCCACTTTCACATCGTTGACGGCATCCACCACTTGCACCGTGTTGTTCTGAATCTCAGGATGGTAATACCGCGACCAGTTCGTCACATACACCTCCTGCCCGACTTGCACCATGGTTTCAGTAGGTTTGTCCATGACGATACTTCCCGTGTGTGTCATCTCTTTGGGATTGATAACCCAAAGATTCAATCCACTCAAATCAGAGACGTAAGCCTTTTCCGCGGACAAGGGCAGCATATATCGAGGGGAATAAAAGTCGGTCAACAGATAAGGATGCATCGTGTCGCATACCATAGTTTCCGCATTCACCTTATAAATATAGTTACTGTTGTTGACCACGATATACAAGTCTTTGTTAATCATGGCAAGACTTTGGCCAACGTCACCAATCGGCGAACCATTGACAAGGTAGAAGAGGTTGTTGCTTGAGGTGTCAGCCATAGGGTCATAGAAGCTAAGAGAGGCATTGGCATACATGTAAGTGCCCTCATTTAACACGAAGACTCCTTTCCCCACTTTCATGCCCGTGGAGGGAGACTCTTGATTGGGGTTGCATGAGCATACCACACACAAAAGAGCCATCACAAGATAAAACAAACGTTTCATAAGATTATTCTTTGATCATTTTCACAGTCAAGGATTTACCATCAGCAACCACATATACCAGATACATGCCAGCCTCAAGGTCCGACACATCAACCAACGAGTCCTGTGCATAACACAGCAGCTGTCCTGCCAGTGAGAACACGCTGACCGACTGCACATTATCGCCTATCACTCGCAGCATGCTTTTCACAGGATTAGGAGACAGGTCAACGACAGGAGTTTGATATGAGGTTACTGAACAATGAGCCAAATCATGAATCACACCCACGGCATCCAAATCAAAGCCGCAAGACTCGAAAGGCGTGGGCCAGGGGTCATTGATGATATGGTCTTGGGAGTCGTAGGTGGCGTATTCCGGTTTGATAGAACCCACCACATCCACAACACGCAGATGAGTG
>JAEEII010000099.1 GCA_016281295.1 Bacteroidales bacterium | reverse complement strand
TGGTTTGCTTGCGTTGTTCTTTTCCGTTGTCTAATGACTTGGCTTTATTGGCCAGTTCTTCTGTCTGCCTGACGCTAAGTTCATCTTCGATAATCTGTTGAAGCAATTTGAGTTGAGCTTCTTTGTCATCGACGTTGATGAGGGCTCGTGCGTGAGCCATGGAGATATGTCCGTCGCGGAGGGCGATCTGGATCTCGGCGGGGAGTTTCAGCAGTCTCAGAAAGTTAGCGATGGCGGAGCGGCTTTTCCCGACTTTCTCGCTGAGTTGTTCTTGGGTGAGGTTGCATTCGTCGATCAGGCGTTGATAGGAGATGGCCACCTCAATGGCGTTGAGGTTTTCACGGTGTATGTTCTCAATCAGGGCGAGTTCCAGCATCTGTTCGTCGTTGGCGATGCGGATGAAGACCGGAATCTTGGTGAGTCCGGCGAGTTTGGAAGCGCGGAGGCGTCGCTCGCCAGAGATTAGTTGGTATTTGTTATAGCCGAGTTTTCTGACGGTGACGGGTTGGATGACACCTTGTTCTTTGATGGACTGTGCGAGTTCTCTCAGTGCTTCTTCACTGAATTCGGTACGAGGTTGGAAGGGGTTGGTCTCGATGAGGTCGATGTCGATTTCGGCCACGGCGCCCGCCACATAGTCACCGCTGATGTCACGGCTGGTGATGTCGGTCTCAGGACTTTGCAGTATGGCATCCAAGCCTCTTCCTAATCCTCTGTTTTTCTTATTGATATCTGACATTATTATTTCGGTTTCGATGGTTTATGCTTTGTTTTTCTCCAGGATCTCTCTGGCAAGGTTCAGGTAGTTGATGGCACCCACGGAGCCGGCATCGTGCATGATGATGGTCTTTCCGAAGCTAGGTGCCTCGCCGAGGCGGGTGTTGCGGTTGATGATGGTGTCGAACACCATGTCCTGGAAATGCATCTTGACTTCCTCGACCACTTGTTTGGAGAGTCGGAGACGGGTGTCAAACATGGTGAGCAGGATGCCTTCGATGTCCAAATCGGGATTGAGTCGTGTTTGCACGATCTTGATGGTGTTGAGCAGTTTACCTAGTCCTTCCAAAGCGAAATACTCGCATTGTACCGGGATGATCACGGAGTCGGACGCTGTGAGGGCGTTGACGGTGACGAGTCCCAGCGAGGGCGAGCAGTCGATGATGATAAACTCATATTCTTTTTTGATGGGGGCAAGGGTCTTGCGCATCATCTTTTCCCGTTCGGGAAGGTTGATCATCTCGATTTCTGCTCCTACGAGGTCGATGTGAGCGGGGAGCAGATACAGGTTTGGTGTCTCGGTCTCCACGATGACCTGATGGGGGTCGGTTTGCTCGATAATGCATTCGTAAACACTGGTTTGGATGCTTTTGGGGTCAAATCCCACGCCTGAGGTGGCATTGGCCTGTGGATCGGCGTCGATGAGCAGGGTCTTATGGTCGAGGACGGCGAGACTGGCCGCCAGGTTGATGGCTGTGGTGGTTTTGCCAACCCCGCCTTTTTGGTTTGCTATAGCTATGATTTTTCCCATTAATGATTCTTGTTGTTGCGTTTCTTTCAAAATCGCAAAATTACGTCTTTTGAGCGGTTTGGTTGTGTCACGGGAATTGAAAGTTATCAACAACCCTCTTTTTTGTTGATAAAAAAAGAGGCCGCATTTTTCATGCAGCCTCATGAATTAGGTGTGAAATCTTGATCAAAGGTTTTTCTCCAGATCGTCGAACCATCTCTCAAGGCCATCCTCTGAGTTCTGGACGGGCTCTTCATTGTAATCCTCAGGATAAACACCAGTTTCAATGAAATTGATGGCATCGTTCAAAGCTTTGGATACTTTCTGGAAATCTTCCTTGTATAAGAAAATCTTGTGTTTTTCAAAGAAGAAGCGGTTTTGGTCATTGTCGAAACGGCGCTTGCTTTCCGTTATGGTGAGATACTTCTCATCGCCTTTGGTTGTCTTCACATCGAAGAAATACGTTCTTTTCCCTGCTCTAACTGCTTTGGAGAACAGATCTTCCTTCTCATTCTGCATTTCTTTTTCTTCCATCATATCTTTTTAACTTTTTAAGTTTGAAAAATCGCGCAAAAGTAAAATTAATTCTGCTATCTTTGCATCAAAGAATAATTTTTTTGCTGTATGAATTTGAATTTGAAACGTCCCATCGCCTTTTTTGACCTTGAGACCACAGGACTTAATATCGCTCACGACCGCATCGTGGAAATCGCAATTTTGAGAATCGACCCCGATGGGAAAGAAACTCCTTATCAATCTTTTTTTAACCCGGAAATCAACGTGTCTCCTGAGGCTGCCTCGGTGCATGGTTATACCAATGAGTTTTTAGCCGACAAGCCTACGTTTAAGGATAAAGCTGATGAGGTAAAAGCGTTTTTCGGGAATGCCGACCTCGCCGGATATAACATCCTTAAGTTTGACTTGCCTTTGCTTGTGGAGGAATTCCTCCGTGTGGGCTGTGATTTTAGTTTGGAGGGCCGTGACTTTATTGATGTGATGAATATCTTCATGAAGATGGAACCTCGTACCTTGAAAGGCGCCTATCGTTTCTTCTGCCATTCGGAACTGGTGGGAGCTCATGGGGCCATCGCCGACACTGCCGCTACCTACGAGGTGCTCAAAGCCATGCTCGACAAATATGATGGAGTTGATTATGAGGATTCCAAAGGAGTGAAATCGCAAGGCCCTGTCAACGACATGAATGCCTTGTCGCACTTCTCAGCGCATCACCAAAATGCGGATCTGTGTGGCCAGATTATCTATGATGACGAAAAGAAAGAGGTGTTTCAGTTTGGCAAACATAAAGGCAAACGTGTGGAGGATGTGTTCCGTACCCTCGATCCAAATTACTACAGCTGGATGATGAACAGCGACTTCCCGCTTTATACTAAAAAACTGATTACAACGATTGAACAAAGAGTCGTGGAGGAAAAAAAACTTCAACGATTAAAAGAAAAGTGGACTTCTACTAATCATTGAACACCATGAAAATCATCTGTATCGGACGTAATTACCTGGCTCATATCGCCGAATTGGACCGTGACTTGCCCACGGAGCCGCTTTTCTTCATGAAACCCGCCTCCGCATTGCTGCTCCCGCATAACCCGTTTTTCTACCCTGATTTCTCACACGAGATTCATTATGAAACGGAACTGGTGCTGCGTATCTGCAAACCAGGTCGCTCCATCGAGGAAAAGTTCGCCGCAAAGTATTA
>JAEEII010000098.1 GCA_016281295.1 Bacteroidales bacterium | reverse complement strand
GGTGAAGTTGGAGTAATAGCCCAAAAAGTGAATGAGAAGTTTTCCTTATCATTTTAATGAAGGATTAAAAAATGGCAAAAGAAGTAAGCGGATTAATCAAACTGCAAATTAAAGGAGGAGCCGCGAACCCCGCTCCACCCGTTGGACCCGCCCTCGGTTCCAAAGGCGTGAACATCATGGAGTTCTGCAAGCAATTCAACGCCCGTACGCAGGATCAGGCAGGCAAAGTGCTGCCGGTCATCATCACTGTGTACAAGGACAAGTCCTTTGACTTCATCGTCAAGGCTTCCCCAGTGGCCGTGTCTATCCTCGAAGTCGCCAAGATCAAAGGCGGTTCGAAAGAACCTAACCGTTCCAAGGTGGGTAGCCTCACCTGGGATCAGGTGCGCCAGATCGCAACCGACAAGATGAAGGACATGAATTGCTTCACCATCGAGTCAGCCATGTCTATGGTCGCCGGTACGGCACGTAGCATGGGAGTCAAGGTAACAGGCGAATCACCTTTAAAGAAAGACTAAGTCTTCGTTGCATTTGTAGAACAAAAAAATCTTAGGTAAATGGCAAAAGTCACTAAACAGAAGAAAGAAGCTTTGGCTAAGTTCGACAAAAGCAAGAGTTACTCCTTGATTGAAGCGGTTAATATCGTAAAACAGATCACTTACACCAAATTTGATGCTTCAGTTGACCTGAACATCCGTTTGGGTGTTGACCCACGTAAAGCCAACCAAATGGTGCGTGGCTCCGTCACCCTTCCCCACGGAACAGGTAAAGTTGTGCGCGTCCTGGTTCTCTGCAACCCCGACAAAGCACAAGAAGCTTTGGATGCTGGTGCCGACTACGTCGGACTGGATGAATACATCCAGAAGATTAAGGATGGTTGGACTGATATTGACGTGATTATCACTACTCCTAACATCATGCCGAAAGTTGGTGCTCTGGGTCGTATCCTCGGTCCCCGTGGATTGATGCCGAACCCCAAGACCGGTACGGTGACCATGGAGGTTGGTAAAGCTGTTCAAGAAGTAAAAGCCGGTAAGATCGACTTCAAGGTCGATAAGTACGGCATCATCAATGCTGCAGTCGCGAAAGTCAGTTTCACTCCAGAGAAAATCTTTGATAACGCCAAGGAGTTGATCTCTACCGTTATCAAATTGAAACCAGCAGCCGCAAAAGGTACTTACGTCAAGAGTGTTTACATCTCAAGTACCATGAGCCCGGGTGTGCAGATCGATATTAAATCAGTAGCAATCTAAAGTTGAAAGGTTATTGAAATGAGAAAAGAAGATAAACAAATCATTATCGACTCCATACTCGCGGAACTGCAGGCTTGTCCTAATTTCTATCTGACCGACATCTCCGACCTCAACGCCGAGAAGACCAGCCAGCTTAGAAGACAGTGCTTCAATAGTGGCATCAAAATGCTCGTTGTGAAAAACTCCCTCCTCCATAAGGCTATGCAGAACATGGATAAAGATTATGCTGATCTTTACAATGTCCTCAAGGGTTCAACAGCCGTGATGCTGTGCGAGACGGGTAATGCCCCCGCTAAACTGATCAAGAATTTCCGTCAAAAAAGTGATCGTCCTATCCTGAAGGGCGCCTTCATCGAGGAATGCTGCTATATTGGCGACGATATGATCGACACCCTCTGCAGCATCAAGTCGAAGAACGAATTGATCGCCGACATCATCGCTCTGCTCGAGTCACCGATCAAGAACGTCATCAGCGGCCTCCAGTCCGGTGGACACAAACTCTCCGGTATTCTCGAAACGTTATCAGAAAAGGCAGAATAAATATCATCGAATGGATACCATTCACAACTAAAGAAAAAAATTGTAAAACTCTTAAAAAATAAAAGTAAAATGGCAGATCTTAAAGCTTTTGCTGAACAATTAGTGAATCTTACTGTTAAGGAAGTAAATGAACTCGCTACCATTTTGAAAGAAGAATACGGTATTGAACCTGCTGCTGCTGCTGTCGCAGTCGCCGCTCCTGCTGCTGGTGGCGCCGCCGCCGCTGCTGAAGAAAAGACTTCTTTCGATGTCATCCTGAAATCAGCCGGTGCAGCCAAATTGGGCGTCGTGAAACTGGTGAAAGAACTTACCAGCCTCGGCCTCAAGGAAGCTAAGGAACTCGTCGATGCAGCTCCTAAGGCTATCAAGGAAGGTGTGAGCAAAGACGAAGCTAATGCACTTAAAGCTCAACTCGAAGAAGCAGGTGCAGAAGTTGAAATTAAATAAGAAGGATTTATTTCCTGCAAAATTTGTGGCATTCAACCTCAGTCCCACAGCCAATTTCGGGACTGAGGTTTGTGCCTATTTTTCGCTTTAAGAAATTCGTTTCTTATTCTTTTCGTCCGTTCTTTATTTCTCTACACACCTTTAAAACCTAAACACCTTGGCAACAACTACTGAAAGAATCAACTTCGCGTCGATTAAAAAGCCTTTCGAATATCCTGACTTTCTGGATATTCAGCTTCAGTCGTTCAAAGATTTCTTCCAATTGGAAACCAATCCCGATAACAGGAAGAATGAAGGACTGTACAAGGTCTTTTCTGAAAATTTCCCCATCACTGACGCAAGAAATAACTTCGTCCTCGAATTTCTCGATTATTATATCGATGCACCACGCTATAGCATCGAAGAATGTATCGAACGTGGCCTGACCTTCAGCGTCCCGCTCAAAGCTAAATTGAGACTTTCCTGTACGGACGATGACAACGAGGACTTTAAAACCGTCGATCAGGATGTCTATCTGGGTATGATCCCTTATATGACGCCTCGCGGCACCTTCGTTATCAATGGCGCTGAACGTGTGGTTGTCTCCCAACTTCACCGTTCGCCCGGTGTGTTTTTTGGCCAAAGCCAACACGCCAATGGTAAAACGTTGTATTCGGCTCGTATCATCCCCTTCAAAGGATCATGGATGGAATTCTCCACCGATATCAACGATGTGATGTATGCTTACATCGACCGAAAAAAGAAATTGCCTATCACCACCTTGCTCCGTGCCATCGGCTATGCCACCGACAAGGAAATCCTCGAGATTTTTAACCTTACTGAAGAGGTTAAGGTGAACAAAACCAGCCTGAAACGCGTGCTGGGCCGTAAACTTGCCGCCCGCGTCCTCCATTCCTATTTCGAGGACTTCGTCAACGAGGATACCGGCGAATGCGTTTCCAATGAACGTAAGGAGATCATTCTGGAACGTGAGACCGTTCTCGAAGAAGATCATATCCAGAAAATCATCGACTCGGGTACCAAAACCATCTTCCTCCATCGCGAAGATGAAGTGGATGAAGAAGGCCGTGCCTCCGACTTCTCCGTGATTTTCAATACCTTGAATAGAGATACCTGCAACTCCGAAAAGGAAGCAGTGGAATATATCTATCGACTCCTCCGTAGCGCCGACCCGCCCGATGAGGAAACAGCTCGCGGCATCATCGAGAAGCTGTTCTTCTCCGATAAACGTTATGACCTCGGCCTGGTGGGTCGTTACCGTATCAACCGCAAACTGAATCTCGACATCAACGCCGAGACTCGTGTCCTTACCAAAGAGGACATCATCGCCATCATCAAATACCTGGTGGAAATGCTGAGTGGCAAAGCTGAAGTGGATGATATCGACCACTTGAGCAACCGTCGTATCCGTACCGTGGGCGAACAGCTCTACGCCCAGTTCGGCGTCGGCCTCGCCCGTATGGCTCGCACCATCCGTGAACGTATGAACGTCCGCGATAACGAGGTGTTTACCCCTATGGACCTCATCAACGCTAAGACACTGTCATCGGTGATCAACTCGTTCTTTGGTACCAACCAGCTGTCCCAGTTCATGGACCAAACCAACCCGCTTTCCGAAGTGACCCACAAGCGCCGTATCTCGGCCTTGGGTCCTGGCGGTCTGTCACGTGACCGCGCCGGTTTCGAGGTGCGTGACGTGCACTATACCCACTATGGTCGTCTGTGTACCATCGAGACCCCTGAAGGTCCTAACATCGGTTTGATTTCCTCACTATGCGTCTTCGCCAAGATTAACAGCCTCGGCTTTATTGAGACTCCCTACCGTGAGGTGAAAAACGGTACCGTTGATTTCAGCGTGCCGCCTGTCTATCTAACTGCTGAGGAAGAAGAAAATAAAACCATCGCCCAGGCTATCACGCCTATGGATGATAACGGTCACTTCTCTGAGCCTTACATCAAGGCCCGTAAGGTGGCTGACTATCCTATCGTCACTCCCGAAGAAATCGAACTGATCGATGTGGGACCCAACCAAATCGCCTCCATCGCTGCTTCTTTGATTCCCTTCCTCGAGCATGACGACGCCAACCGTGCTTTGATGGGATCGAACATGATGCGTCAAGCTGTGCCGCTCATGAACCCCGAAGCTCCTATCGTCGGCACTGGTATTGAACGCTATGTTGCCAAGGATTCTCGCGTTCTTATCACCGCCGAAGGAGAAGGAGAAGTGGTCTTTGTTGACTCCACCAAAATCACTATCAAGTATGATCGTACTGACGCAGAACGCCTCGTCAGCATGGATGACGACTTCAAGACCTATTATCTGACCAAGTATGCCCGTACCAACCAAAATACGAGTATTAACATCAAACCTACCGTGCGCCGCGGGCAACGTGTGCATAAAGGTGATGTGATCACTCAAGGCTATGGCACCCAGAATGGCGACCTCGCCCTGGGACGTAACCTTAAGGTGGCCTTCATGCCTTGGAAAGGATACAACTATGAGGATGCTATCGTGATTTCTGAACGCATCGTCAAAGAGGACTTGTTCACCTCTATCCACGTGGAAGAATTCACCCTGGAAGTGCGCGACACCAAACGCGGACTCGAGGAACTGACCAACGATATCCCGAATGTCAGTGCCGACGCTACCAAAGACCTTGATGATCATGGCTTGATCCGTGTGGGTGCTGAAGTCACGGAAGGTGACATCCTCATCGGTAAAATCACGCCTAAAGGTGAAAGCGACCCGACACCCGAAGAGAAACTGCTTCGCGCCATCTTCGGCGACAAGGCAGGGGATGTGAAGAACGCCTCCCTCAAAGCGGGTCCTTCTATGAAAGGTGTGGTCATTGGCAAACGCTTGTTCTCAAGACTTCAGAAAGACCGTAAGGCCAAAGCCAAGGACAAAGAGGATATCGCTAAGATCGATGCCGCGGCAAAAGTCGAACTCGACGAGCTCAAGAAGAAGATGGTCGATAAACTCACGGTCATCCTCAACGGGCAAACTTCTGCCGGCGTCTATAATAATTATAAGGAGCAGCTGATACCCAAGCGCGTGAAGTTCTCGCCGAAGACCTTGATGGAACTTGACTATACCATCGTCAACCCGAACCACTGGACCAGCGACGAGGAGAAAAATGCTATGGTCGTCACTTTGATTGACAACTATTCGGTCAAATTCAAGGAAGTGCAAGGCAAATACAACCGTGAGAAGTATGTCGCCAGTGTGGGTGACGAGCTCCCGAACGGCATCATCCAGATGGCGAAGGTGTATGTGGCCAAGAAACGTAAGCTGATGATTGGTGACAAGATGGCCGGTCGTCACGGAAATAAGGGTATCGTGTCGCGTATCGTCCGCGCCGAGGACATGCCTTTCCTCGCTGATGGCACTCCGGTTGATATCGTGCTGAACCCCTTGGGCGTGCCTTCCCGTATGAACCTGGGTCAGATCTATGAGACCGTGTTGGGTTGGGCTGGCCATGAACTCGGTTTGAAGTTCGCTACGCCTATCTTCGACGGCGCTTCACTCGAACAAATCAACGCATTGATGGAAAAGGCCGGCCTTCCCAAGAATGGTCGTGTCCAGCTCTATGACGGCGAGACGGGTGAACCTTTCGACCAGCCGGCCACCGTGGGTTATATCTACATGCTGAAGCTGCACCACATGGTTGATGACAAGATGCATGCTCGTTCTATCGGACCTTACTCCTTGATTACGCAACAGCCTCTCGGCGGTAAAGCTCAGTTCGGCGGTCAGCGTTTCGGAGAAATGGAGGTCTGGGCCCTCGAAGCTTTCGGCGCCAGTAATGTTCTTCAGGAAATCCTTACCGTCAAGTCGGATGACGTCGTCGGACGCGCCAAGGCCTACGAGGCCATCGTCAAAGGCGACAACATGCCGGTTCCGGGCACGCCTGAGTCCTTCAATGTCCTTATCCACGAACTCCGCGGACTGGGACTGGAAGTCACCTTCAAGGACAAGGATGGAAATGTTTTGAATTGATGTGAACTAACACTGAATAAACATAGGATAATATATGGTCAATAACACTATCAATAGCAACTTTGCCAGCATTACGGTTAGCCTTGCCTCTCCGGAATCCATCCTTGCCCGCTCTCACGGCGAGGTGCTGAAACCGGAAACCATCAACTACCGTACCTATAAACCTGAACGTGATGGCTTGTTCTGCGAGCGCATCTTTGGCCCTGTCAAGGACTGGGAATGCCACTGCGGTAAGTACAAGAGAATCCGTTACAGGGGAACTATCTGTGACCATTGCGGCGTCGAAGTGACGGAGAAAAAAGTCCGTCGTGAACGTATGGGTCATATCGAACTGGTGGTTCCAGTAGCTCACATCTGGTATTTCCGTTCCCTCCCTAACAAGATTGGTGCCCTGCTGGGTATCCCCTCCAAGAAATTGGATGCCATCATCTATTATGAACGTTATGTGGTCATCCAACCTGGTGCACTCGAAGGTGCGGACATCCCTAACGACAATGAAGGTCGTAAAGTCCAAAAGATGGAGTTCCTGACGGAAGAGGAATACCTCGACCTGTTAGAGACACTGCCGATTGAAAACCAATATCTCCCTGACGATGACCCCAATAAGTTCATCGCCAAGATGGGTGCGGAAGCCGTCTATGACTTGCTCTCAAGACTGGATCTCGACAAAGAATCGTATGAGTTGCGTGACAAAGCCAATTCGGAGACCGCTCAACAGCGTAAACAGGAAGCCCTGAAACGTCTGCAAGTGTTCGAGTCTTTCCGCGAGGCGAACAAACACATGGAGAACCGCCCGGAATGGATGATCGTGAGAATCGTTCCCGTGATTCCTCCCGAGCTGAGACCTCTCGTCCCGTTGGATGGTGGTCGTTTTGCCACCTCTGACCTCAACGACTTGTATCGCCGTGTCATCATCCGTAACAACCGTCTGAAAAGACTTATCGAGATTAACGCTCCTGATGTCATCATGCGTAATGAAAAACGTATGCTTCAGGAAGCTGTTGACTCGTTGTTTGATAACTCACGAAAATCAAGTGCGGTGAAAACGGATTCTAACCGCCCGCTGAAGTCCTTGAGCGACAGCTTGAAAGGTAAGCAGGGTCGTTTCCGTCAAAACCTCCTCGGTAAACGTGTTGACTATTCTGGCCGTTCCGTCATCGTGGTCGGTCCTGACTTGAATATGAACGAATGCGGTCTGCCTAAAGACATGGCCGCCGAACTCTTCAAGCCGTTTGTCATCCGTAAGATGATTGAACGTGGCATCGTGAAGACCGTGAAATCGGCCAAGAAAATCGTTGACCGCAAGGAACCTGTGGTGTGGGATATCCTTGAGAACATCCTCAAGGGCCACCCGATCCTGCTGAACCGTGCTCCTACACTGCACCGTCTCGGTATCCAGGCCTTCCAACCTAAGCTGGTCGAAGGCAAGGCTATCCGTCTGCACCCCTTGGTGTGTACGGCTTTCAACGCTGACTTCGACGGTGACCAGATGGCTGTCCACGTACCGCTGGGCAACGCTGCTGTGCTCGAAGCTCAGATCTTGATGCTTGCCTCACACAACATCTTGAATCCTTCCAATGGTGCGCCGATCACCCTTCCTTCACAAGACATGGTTCTTGGCTTGTATTACATCACCAAACCTCGTAAGAGCACTCCCGATCATATCGTGAAGGGTGAAGGCATGTCCTTCTACTCTCCTGAAGAGGTCATCATCGCTCATAATGAGAGAAGAGTGGATATGCACGCCATCATCAACTGCCGTGTCAAAGTGCGCGAGAACGGAGAGATCGTCACCAAGAAAATCGAAACCACAGTGGGTAGAGTCATCTTCAACCAAGTGGTTCCCGATGGCTATGGCTATATCAACCAGCTGCTGACCAAGAAATCGTTCCGTAGCATCGTCGGCGAGATGGTGCGTCTGCTCGGTACCGCTGTGACCACCAAGTTCCTTGATGATATCAAGAACATGGGATACTACATGGCTTACAAAGGCGGTTTGTCGTTCAACCTCGGCAACGTCTTGGTGCCTGCCGCAAAGGAAACCTTGATTAAAGACGCTAACGCCAAGGCCGCCGAAATCCGTGAATACGAAAAGATGGGTTTCATGGGTCCTAACGAGCGTTATAACCAAATCGTTGACCTTTGGACGGATGTGAACACCAAACTGACCAAAGAGGTGATGGATTTGCTGTCATCGGATGACCAGGGTTTCAACCCAGTGTACATGATGCTGCACTCTGGCGCTCGTGGTTCCGAGGCTCAGGTTTCACAGCTCTGCGGTATGAGAGGTTTGATGGCCAAGCCTATGAAAGCTGGCTCTGGTGGTGCAGAAATCATCGAGAACCCGATTTTGTCCAACTTCCAGGAAGGTCTGTCGGTGTTGGAGTACTTTATCTCTACACACGGTGCCCGTAAGGGTTTGGCAGATACCGCTTTGAAGACCGCTGACGCTGGTTACCTGACCCGTCGTTTGGTGGACGTGGCTCACGATGTCATCATCACCTGCAAAGACTGCGGCACCTTGCGTGGTTTGACTGTTTCGCGTGGTGAAGAAATCAAAGAAAAAGGTAAACACTCCTTGTTGTATGACCGCATCCTCGGTCGTGTTGCTTTGCATGACATCTTCCATCCTGCGACTGGCGAGTTGATTATCGCTGGTGGCGAGGAGATTAACGAGGAACTGGCAGAAGCCATCGATGAATCACCTCTTGAGAGCATCGAGATTCGTTCCGTGTTGACTTGCGAGGCAAAACATGGTGTTTGCGCAAACTGCTATGGACGTAACCTGGCATCTGGCAAGCTGGTTCAGAAAGGTGAGGCCGTCGGCGTCATCGCTGCCCAGTCCATCGGTGAGCCTGGTACTCAGCTGACCTTGCGTACCTTCCACCAAGGAGGTAAGGCATCCAAAGGCTTGGTGGTTAGCAGCACCGATGCCAAATATGACGGTGTCCTTGAAATTGATGAGCTCCGCGCTGTCGATGCTGAACGCGACGGTGGTAAGTGCCAGATTGTGATTGGTCGTTCCGCTGAGTTGAAACTGCACGACAAGAATACCGGTGTGGTGCTGATGACTGTCAACATTCCTTACGGTGCCAAGTTGTATTTCGGTAGCGGTGAGGAAGTGAAGAAGGGCGACAAGATCTTCGAATGGGACCCCTACAACGCCACTATCGTTTCGGAGTTCTCTGGCAAAGTGCGTTTCGTCAATGTGATCGAAGGTATCACTTATCACAGTGAGACCATTGCGGAGACTGGCTTCAGTGAGCGCGTCATCATCGAAGGTAAGAGAGGCACGAAGAATCCTCAGATCGAGATTGTCGATGAAAACGGTGAAGCCCTTGTGGTTTATGACCTTCCTGTGGATGCACACGTGGTCGTCGATGAAAACGAAGAGATTAAAGCTGGTGACCAGCTGGTACGTATTCCGCGTAACGTCTCTGGCGGTGGTGATATCACTGGCGGTCTGCCGCGTGTTACTGAGCTGTTTGAGGCTCGTAACCCCTCTGATCCTGCGGTGGTGTCCGAGATCGACGGTACCGTCCATCTTGAGAAGAAACTCAAACGTGGTAACCGTGAGATTGTGGTCACTTCAAAGACTGGCGATCAGAAACGCTATCTCGTGCCTACCTCCAAGCAGATTCTTGCCCAGGAGAATGACTATGTCAAAGCAGGCCAACCCCTGTCTGACGGTGCCATCACTCCTGCAAGCATCCTTGCCATCATGGGCCCGATGAAGGTTCAGGAATATATCGTCAACGAGGTGCAAAGCGTCTATCGTTCACAAGGTGTGACCATCAACGACAAGCACTTTGAGGTCATCGTTCGCCAGATGATGCGTAAAGTCGAAATCATGGAACCTGGTGACACCCGCTTCCTTGAAGGCGAGCTGGTTAGCAAACTCACGTTCCAAGAAGAAAACGATAACATCTATGGCAAGATGGTCGTCACCGATGCTGGTGATTCTGAGGAACTCTCCAAAGGTCAGATTATCTCTGCGATGAAGCTTCGTGACGAGAACTCTATGCTGAAACGTAAAGACCTTAAGTTGGTGGAAACCAGACCTGCTGAGCCTGCTACCGCCAGCCAGGTGCTTCAAGGTATCACCCGCGCCGCTTTGCAGACTGACAGCTTTATGTCTGCCGCATCCTTCCAGGAAACCACTAAGGTTCTGACAAACGCTGCTATCAGCGCCAAGACCGACTATCTCCTCGGAATGAAGGAGAATGTCATTGTGGGTCATAAGATTCCTGCCGGTACCGGTCTTCGTGAGTATGATGACTTGATTGTCGCTTCACGTGAGGAATACGAAAAATTGAAGGCTCAAGGCGCTGTCATGGCTGATTGATCCAATCACGTAAACTTGTAGAGACGTCATATCATGGCGTCTCTATTTTTTATAATCAAATAATTTAAAGATATCATGGACGAAAAACAAAAAAACCAAATCAATATTGAGTTGACCGATGAAATTGCCGGTGGTATTTATTCAAACTTGGCTATCATTACCCACTCACCAACCGAGTTTGTCGTGGATTTTGTGAGCATGATGCCTGGCGCACCCAAAGCCAAAGTCAAGTCAAGAATCGTGATGACACCCCAACATGCCAAACGCCTCTTCAAGGCCTTGGCTGACAATATCAGCAAATACGAATCCAATTTTGGCCCCATCAAAGAAGTGGGTGGCGATATCATGCCTCCTTTCACCATGGGCGGCCCGAAAGCGCAAGCTTAAGGTAAGGTTAGAGGTTTGAGGTGGCTGTCGCTGTCAAAAACCTCTAACCTCCAATCTTAAACCTCTAACTTCCAAAGTGTGGTTTCACCTCAAAGCCAAATAACTTGGCAATGAGATTGTTTGGAAACTTGCGGACGGTACGGTTATAGTCTGTGACCATTTCGTTGTATCGTTTCCGCTCTACCAAAATACGGTTCTCGCTTCCTTCATACTGGGCTAAGAAGGTCTGGTAGGATTCCATGGCTTTCAGTTCGGGATAGTTCTCAATGGAAACGATGACCTCGGAGACAGCCTCATCGAGCAGCTGTTGGGCATTTTCAAAGCCCGACAGCTGCTCTTGTGTCATGGTCTCGGGTTGCAAGGTGGTTTGCGTGGCTTGCATTGCCCGTTTCTCTACCACTTCAACCAAGGTCTTGTTCTCATAATCGGAATAAGTTTTCACCACGCTGACGAGATTGGGAATCAAATCCATACGTCGCTGATAAACGTTTTCCACTTGCGACCATGCCTGGGTCATCTTTTCTTCGGTCTTCACAAAATTATTGTAGATGCGTACACCCCAGCCAATCAGGATGGCCAGAATTAATAAGACAATCCAAAGGGCTCGGTGGCGGGAAGGCAGATTCACTGCCTTGATTCTGAAGGGTTGAATACCCATGGGATAGAGTGTTTAAATGAATTCGATGTTCTCTTCAGAGGTGTATTTCTCACAATAGTGGCATACCAGACGGAGTTTGCCATCCACGTATTTCACTCGGAACTTGGTGGGGATGTCGTGCTCTTTGTTGGTGACACAATTCGGGTTGAAGCATTTCACGATATGTTCGATGCGCTCCGGAATGGTCACGGTTTGCTTGCGTATCACCTCGAAGTCCTTGATCTCAATGATGGAGGCTGTGGGAGCCACCAACGCAATCTTGTTCACATCTTCGGGATCGAAGTACTTGTCAGAGACTTTCACAAAGCCCTTGGTACCATATTTCTTGCTTTCGACATTGGTGCCGAAATACACAGGGGTGTTAACTTTGTCCAAGCCTAAGATTTTGACCACTTGGAATACTTTGTCGGCGGGAATATGGTCGATGACTGTGCCATTCTCAATGGCCGAAACAATCAATTCTTTTCTTTTTTCCATTTTTGTTGTTTTGTTAGGTGGTTTGTTTTGTTTTTGGGGACTCGTGTTCCACTTGTCATTTCAGTCCGAGAATTGCTGCAATCAGTGCTTGACGCGCGTACACGCCATTTTGAGCCTGCTGGAAATAGTAGGCCTTGGGGTTGGCATCCACATCGACATGGATCTCGTTGACACGGGGCAGGGGATGTAAGATGCGGCAGTTGGGCTTCGCATTCGCCAGCATGGCATTACGCAGCACGTATGAGTTTTTCACCTTCTCGTATTCCAACGGGTCGGGGAAACGCTCGCGTTGTACACGGGTCATGTAAATGATGTCAGAGTGGGGGATGACTTCCTCCAACTCAGTGAACTGTTCATATTCCAAATGGGCGTCCTTGATGTGTTGTTTCACAGTTCGCGGCAACTTCAATTCCACTGGTGATACCAAGTTGAATTTGGCGTTGAAATGGCTCATGGCTTCCACAAGGCTGTGGACGGTGCGCCCGTATTTCAGGTCGCCGACAAGTGTGATTTCCAAGTTCTCAAGGGTGCCTTGGGTCTTGCGAATAGAGTATAGGTCGAGCATGCACTGCGTGGGATGTTGGTTGGAGCCATCGCCAGCATTGATGATCGGCACTTTGGAGACTTCTGAGGCGAAACGAGCAGATCCGTCGATGGGGTTGCGCATGACGATGAGGTCGGCATAGCTGGCTACCATAGTGATGGTATCAGCCAGTGACTCCCCTTTTTGGATACTGGTTCCTGATGTGCTGCTGAATCCGATGACGTTGCCGCCCAGAAGCTGTATGGCGGTCTCGAAACTCAAACGGGTACGGGTGGAAGGCTCAAAGAACAATGAGGCGATGATGCGCCCGTTCAGCAGGTTCTGGTGCGGGTTTTTCTCAAAGTCCTCAGCGATGTCGAGGACATGGCAGATTTCTTCAGGCGAATAATCGCTGATGGAAATCAAACTGCGATTTTTTAGTGAGATGGACATGTTTTATAGTGTTTAGTTTGTTGATTGCAAAAAAAAGACGGCTGCCAAGGCAACCGTCCGTTATATAAAAAAGTGAAATTCAATTTGATGGAGTCTTTCGATTCCGATCTTCTCTGGGTTTCCGGTGATTTTTTTTGGTACATCATCGGAATGCAAAGATACTATTTTTTTCTAATTAAAGTTTTTTTTATGCTTTTTTTGATGGAAAGCTGTAATTTTGTCCCATGGTATAAAATTAAGAACTATGCTCGAAGAAATATTAAAACAACTGTTTATCAAGTCATTCAAAACCCTTTACGGTCAAGAACCGCCCACACAACAAGTCAATTTCCAAAAAACACGCCCTGAGTTTGAGGGTGACCTAACCGTCGTGGTGTTTCCTTTCGGGAAATTAGCTGGTCGTAATCCTGAACAATTGGCCAACGAGATGGGTGCCGAAATGATGAAGGAATCTTCCATGATTGCCAAATTCAATGTAGTGAAGGGATTCCTCAATATTCTGATCTCTGACAGTTTCTGGTTGGACTTTTTCCGCGAGAACCATGAGAAAGAACACTATGGCAGAAAACCGGTCTCAGGCAAGCCCATCGTGGTGGAATATTCCTCACCCAACACCAATAAACCGCTCCATCTGGGTCATATTCGTAACAACTTGCTGGGATGGAGCGTCTGCGAAATCTTGAAAGCCAACGGGAAAAACGTAGTGCGCGTCAATCTTGTAAACGACCGTGGCATCCATATCTGCAAAAGCATGCTGGCATGGAAGAAGTGGGGCAACGGATGCACTCCCGAATCGACAGGGAAGAAGGGCGACCACCTGATTGGTGATTTCTATGTGCTCTTCGACAAGGAATATAAAAAGGAGTTGAAGACTTTGCTGCCCGCTGACTTCGATACCTTGGATGAGAAAAGCCAAGAAGAAGCAAAAGCCCAAGCGGAAGCCAAGTCCTCTCTGATGCAGGAGGCGCGCGAGATGCTGCGTAAATGGGAAGCCAATGACCCTGAAGTGCGCCAGCTCTGGGAGATGATGAACCAATGGGTCTATGACGGCTTCGATGTGACTTACAAACGGCTTGGCGTGAGCTTCGAGAAAATCTATTACGAATCACAAACCTATCTGCTGGGTAAGTCGCTTGTGCAAGAAGGCCTTGATAAAGGAGTGCTATACCGCCGCGATGATAATTCGGTATGGTGCGACCTGAGAGATGAGGGCCTTGATGAGAAACTGTTGCTCCGTCGTGACGGCACCTCAGTTTATATGACCCAGGACCTCGGTACCGCCCAACTGCGTGTGGAGGAATATGACCCTGAAAAACTGATTTATGTGGTAGGTAATGAACAGATTTACCACTTCGATGTGCTGAAAAGAGTTTTGGTGCGACTGGGACGTGAATGGGGCAAGGATATTGAACATCTTTCCTACGGCATGGTGGAACTTCCTAACGGTAAAATGAAGTCTCGCGAAGGCACCGTGGTCGATGCTGACGACCTGATGGATGAGATGGTGGCTACCGCCAAGGGTGTTTCGGATGAGTTGGGCAAAGCCAAGGATCTTTCCCCCGAAGAAGCGGACAAATTGTATCACACCATCGGTTTGGGCGCTTTGAAATACTTTATCCTTCGTGTGGATCCCAAGAAGACAATGCTCTTCAACCCCGAAGAATCTATCGACTTCAATGGTAATACAGGACCGTTTGTGCAATATACCCACGCTCGTATCTGTTCTGTGCTCCGCAAGGCTGCTGAACAAGGCATCACGCTGGAAAGCGAAGTGAAAGTCAATGACCTTCAACCCAAAGAAAAAGAAATAATCGTGATGATGTACGGCTGGCCTGCGGTGCTGAATCAAGCTGCGGAAGGTCGTAGCCCCGCCATGATCGCCAACTTCATCTTCGATCTCTCTAAAGAGTTTAACCAGTTCTACCAAGAGTGTAGCATTCTCAAAGAGGAGGATGCCAACCGTCGTATGTTCCGTTTACAGGTCTGTGACATGGTTGCAGCTCTGTTGCGTAACGCCTCGAGTTTATTGGGTATTGGAATGCCGGAGAGAATGTAGGGAGGTGAGAGGTTAGAGGTGATGAATGTGTTTTATTTGAAAGAGGCGACAGAAGGGTTAAACGTCATGCCCGAGGAGGAATCCAAACACTGTGTGAAAGTGCTGCGGATGACCGAAGGGGAATGCTTTTGCGTGACCGATGGGCAGGGAAGTCTCTATGACGCTGAACTGGTGGAGGCTTTGCCGAAAAGAGCCACCGTCAACCTGACCAACAAACGGAAAGGATACGACCATTGGGATTTTGACCTGGAAATTGCTATCGCCCCCACCAAGATGAACGAACGCACGGAGTGGTTCCTCGAGAAAGCCACTGAGATTGGCATCGATCGCATCCGTCTGTTCACCTCTTATCACTCGGAACGTCGTGCCGCCAATGTGGAACGTTTTCAAAAGGTGATGATCGCTGCCATGAAACAGTCTATCAAATCGAGACTGCCCATAATAGATGATTTGGCTGCTTTCGATAAACTGGTGAAACAACCATTTCAGGGACAAAAGTTTATTGCTTGGATTGATGACGAGGTGAAGGATTGTCTCTGTGACCTTTATCATAAAGGAGAAAACGTGCTGGTTTTGATTGGCCCCGAAGGGGATTTTAGTCCCGAAGAAGTGGCACTTGCCAAAGAAAATGGCTTTGTGCCTTGCAGCTTGGGTGATGCCCGTTTGAGAACAGAGACCGCAGCACTCGTGGCATGTCATACCATCCAGTTAATTAATTCGATGAAATGAAAAGCATATTATTGTCTATATTAGTTCTTTGCTCGTTATTTGTTTCAGCCCAACAGCTGAACATTGCGTTGCTGAAATACCGTGGCGGGGGCGACTGGTATGGAAACCCCACCTCGTTGCCGAATCTGGTTCGTTTTTGCAACCAGGAGATGGGAACGAACCTCAATCCTGATGTGCCTACCGTTGAACCTTCCAGCCCTGACATTTTTAATTATCCATATATTTATATGACAGGTCATGGCAATGTCGTGTTTGACGCAGTGGAGGCTCAGAATCTTCGTAACTATATGTTAGCTGGAGGTTTTCTTCATATTGATGACAACTATGGGATTCGTCAATATATTGAGCCTCAGATGAAAAAGGTGTTCCCTGAATTGGATTTTGTGGAGCTTCCTTTTTCGCATGACATTTTCAAGAAACCTTTCCCGTTTAAGGATGGTTTGCCGAAAATCCATGAGCATGATGGCAAGGCACCTCAGCTGTTTGCTCTGATTTATGATGGCAGAATCGTGTGTATCTTCACCTACGAATGCGATTTGGGTGACGGCTGGGAAGACCAGCGTGTGCACCATGATTCCCAAGAAACTCGTGAAAAAGCCCTTCGAATGGGAGCGAATATCCTGCGATACGTCTTTGAGAACTAAGAAGTTAGAGGTGGCTGTCGCGGTCAAAAACCTCTAATCTAACCTTTAATCTTTAACCTAAAAACAGCGCTTCCGCGGCTTTAATGGCTTCAGGCGTGATTTTGTCGTTGCTGAGCATCTTGGCGATTTCAGAGATGCGTTCTTGGGGTGTGAGCTGTCTGATGTGCGACTGGGTGCGTTCACCTTGGCTGTCCTTGAAGATAAAGAAATGATGTTGTGCCTTGCTGGCTACTTGGGGCAGATGGGTGATGGCGATGAGTTGCAACGAGGTTCCCATGGATTGCATGATACTTCCGATTTTGGCTGCCACTTCTCCCGATACGCCAGTGTCGATTTCATCAAAGATCAGCGTGGGGATATAGTTATAGGCTGAGACCGCACTCTTGATAGAAAGCATCAGACGCGATAGCTCACCACCTGACGCGACACGGCGGAGGTCATCAGGGTGAACTCCTTTGTTGGCAGAAAACAGGAAGCGGATCTCGTCAGAACCTTTGCTGCCGAAATCCTCCAGGCTTTCCACGCTGACCTGGAACTGCGCAAACGGCATGGCCAGTTGTTTGGCTATGGTCTCGACTCTTTCGCTGAATAGTTTTGCGGCTTGGCATCGTCTGTCGTGCAACGTCTTGGCTTTCTGTGACAAAAGTTTTTCGCTGTCTCTCAGTTTTTTCTCTGTCTTTGCGATGCTATCATCGATGTTTTCGAATGCCTTGACTTTTTCCTTGAGGTTGTCTCTGTAACTGAGAAGGGACTCGAAATCGCTGAGTCGGTGTTTCATCATGAGTCGGTTGATGAGGTCGTAGCGTTCTTCCAGGGTTTTCAGCTGCTCTTCATCGAATTGTATTTCGTCTTCCCTGCGCCGTAGGTCGTAAGCGATGTCTTTCAGTTCGACTTTCAAATTGTCGATTCGTTCTCCCAGACTTTCAGTGTTGGGCAGCAGGTTTCTCATTCGTTGTAACACCGATGAAAGCGTGTTGATTTGGCCTATGATGGCGCTTTCTGAGTCTTCAAGTAAGGTGTTGGAGGTGACAAGCAAACTTTTGATTTCCTCCGCATTCTCCATGGTATGGAGCGTTTGTTCGATGTCACTGTATTCGCCTTCTTTCAGGTCTGTTTTTTCTAATTCATCCAGTTGAAATTTCATGTAATCATTCTCAGCGGTGTTCCTTGTCGCGGTTTCTTTCAGTTCGTGAAGGTTCCGTTTAAGTTCTTGATAACGACTGAATTCGACTTGATAATCAGTCAGGATGCTGTTGTTTTGAGCGATGTTGTCCAACAGTCTGAGTTGAAAGTCAGCGTCGGTGAGTAGGAGTGCGTCATGTTGGGAGTGGATATCAACCATTTGGCATCCTATCTCTTTCATCGTCTGCAAGGTCACAGGGGTGTCGTTGATGAAAGCGCGGCTTTTCTTTTGTGGGTTGAGTTCACGTCGGAAGATACATTCCTGGTCGAAGTCAAGATCGTTGGCTTCAAAAAGGGGTTTCAAGGTTTCGTCCGTGAGGTCGAATTTGGCCTCCACGACACATTTTTTATCTTTGTCAAACAGCACTCCCAAGTCGGCTCGGTCGCCCAGGACAAACCCCAAAGCGCCTAACAAGATGGATTTTCCCGCACCTGTCTCACCCGTAATCACACTGAACCCTTCGGAGAAATCCACCGTCAGGTCATCGATAAGGGCATAGTTCTGAATATGAAGATGCTGTAGCATACGGGATGTTAACCTCTTTTCGTTCCACCTTGCAGGATGGCATCGTATTGTGAGGATTTCGACGGGTCGATCTGTTTCATGATATTGCTAGCCTTCGTCTTCTCTTGTTGAGTGCCTTCGCTGAACACGTTGATGATTTCGTCGCGTTTGGCTTCGATGATGAGCTGAAGGACAAAGCAAGTCGGGTAGCTGTTGTAAACGGTCTGAAGGTTCTCCAGGGCTTGGAGGATGGCGGCGCGACCCTCGTCGGGATGTTCTGACATGACATCAAGTCCAAGACGGTGGTATTGATAAAGGAATTGGTGAAGCGGAGCGTATGCGGTGTTGTTCATGTTCTCCGCCAACCAATAACGGTTTCTGTTGCCGTCGAAGGCTTTCCATCCGGGTTGTGACGAGCTTTGCGCATTGCTGACCACTTTTTGCGCGGCCTCGAAGAAAGGAGCTCCGCCGTTGAGGGAGAAACTGTCAAAGTCAAGGCCCAGGAACATGTACACGTAAAATGCCAAAGTAGAGGTCAGATCCGACATGTGGGTGTTGATGCTGAAGTCAAGAGGTTGGCCGTCCATGTAGTCGAAATAGAAATGTTGGTCCACGTAGTTGAGAATCGGCGTGGTGTAGCTTGCCTTGTAACAAGGTCTTCGTAATGCCATGTTGAGGTCGGCGGTATAGGATTCAGTCCCCGACCGTTCCTTGATCGTGATGGCGATGGAACACTCGATTTTCTCCGTGGTCTTGAAGTTGATGTTCGTCCACTTGGTGTTGTTGATGAACTCATACAAGGCGGTTTGCATGTTCTGAAACACGGTTCTGTCAGTGCCAGACACCTGGTTGGTGTTGACTCGGATGTCGCATTTCAGTTCCTGGGCATGAAGCGGCATGGCCCATAACATCATGCCCAGGATCAGTATGGATAAGAGTGTTCTTTTCATGGCTTTAGAATTCGTCCTGTGTTTCCTTCCGGGGATTGCGGAAGTAAATCTCGTCATTGAGAAATTCATGAATGGCGATCAGTGTGGGTTTGGGCAGACGCTCGTAGAACTTGGCGATTTCAATCTGCTCGCGGTTTTCAAAAACCTCCTCCAGACTGTCGTTGTTGGTGGCGAACTCTTCAATTTTCTTGTTGAGTTCCTCTTTCATCTCGCTGGCGATTTGGTTGGCGCGTTTGGTCAAGATAGCCACAGTCTCATAAATGTTTCCAGTCCCTTTGTAAAACTGGTCTTTCTGACGGGTGACCACCGTCGTTTCGGTTCTGATTTTTTTGAAATCCATGGTATTTAATCTAAGTTTTCTAATTTTTTTCTTGCTTTGGTGGCTACGGACTCAAGTTCTTTCAGATACTTGCTCTCCGGGAAAAGGTATGAGAGCGTGTTGAAGCGTTCAATACAGGCTTCATAACGCTCCCGTTGTTTTGAGGGAATGCTGTTTTCAGCATAGTTATAATATGCTTTTGACATCTCGCAAAGCACTTCCTCGCGATGGCTGGTGTTGGGATACTTCTTCAACAGGTTCTCAAAACAAGTGATGGCGGCGTTGTAGTTCTCCATCTTGTTGTAAAGGAGACAGATGTTGTAGTCTTTTTCCTCCAACTTGTTGTTGAGATTCTCAAGCAGCTCGTTGGCTCGTGCGAGACTGTCGCTTTGCGGATAACGCTCGATGAATGCCTTGAGCTGGTTGATGGCTGTCATGGTGTTGCGTTGGTCGAGACTCATGTTGGGGGAGGTGAGATAGTTGCAATAGGCGTTCATAAAAGCGGCCTTTTCGGCGTCCATGGAAAACGGATAGCTTTGGATGAACTTGTCGAAATAGTAGCTTGCAATCTCGTAGTCGTAAGTCTCATAATAGCACATGGCTGTGCGATAGGCTACATACTCTCCCCTTGGAGTGCCGCGGTAGGCGGTTTGGAGCAGGTCGAAAAGCTGCAACGCCTTGTAATAGTCTTTTCGGTCATAATAGTCCATCGCCACCTCATATTTCACATCGTTGTCAGTGCTCTTGATGATGCGGTTGAACTCATTGCATGAACATAACGCAATGAGACACAGACAGACCAGATTTAGTATCCTCTTTTTCATTAATCTGCAAAAATACACTTTTTTGTCTTATAATGGCTGCTTTTGGTGTTTATTTTTCAATTACGAGCTTTTTCACCCTATGGGTCTCTTTTCCTTGAAGTCTTAAGAAATAGACACCTTGCTCCATCATACTAGTGTTGATTTGTGTTTTGCCTTGGCAGGTGCCGGAAAGGATGACTTGGCCGAGGCCGTTGACAATCTCATATTGGAACGAGTCAATGCCTTCCAGCGTCAGGATTCCTTGGGTTGGGTTCGGGTAAACCTTGATCATCTCCAGGCTGTGCTCATGGGTGGACCAGTCTCTGATGAAGACGGTGACCGTTGCGGTTTCGGTAGTGCCTTGGCCATCGGTGACGGTAACCGTGTAAGTGGTTTCTTGTTCAGTAGGCGTGGCAATGGGATTGGCGATGTTGGGGTCGCTGAGTGTTTCGGCAGGTTCCCAATGATAGCTGTATTCGCCGTCTCCACCCGTGACAGTGACTGTCAACTGGGAGGTCTCACCTTCATTAATGGTTTGTGGCTCGGCTGATGCATTGATTTCGAGGGGTGCGAATCCACCACCAAGGCATTGCACGGTGGCAGTCCATCCACTATAACTGACTCCATAGTCCGAAGTGAAATGGAAAGTCAAGGCGCCGTCAGCGTTATTGGCGGTGATGGTGCCGGGGCTGTTGGAACCCGTGAAAGTGCCCACTGATGGAGCGGAAGTGGAAGTCCCGTCGTGAATATACAGGAAGTCCCAGTTGTTTTCCAGTGAGAACTCAGTGAAAGTCACTTGTATGGCGCCTCCGGCAGCACCTGGGAGGAAAGTCATGGTAAGATCTTTCATGTCACCATAGTTTCCAGTTGGGCCTCCGTTATCGTAGAACAAGGCATTGCAAGTCTCTATAGTGCCGTTCTGCATGTTATATGACTCACTAACAGTGATGTAATCATGCTTGGTGACGGTCTCAGTCTGTCCATTGCTATTGGTGACAGTCAAGGTGACATCATAACTTCCGATTTCGTTATAGACGATGCCAGTGGGGTTTTGGCTTGTGGAGGTGGAAGGCGTACCACCCTCGAAGATCCATTGCCAACTGACCAGGTTGGCACCCCATGTTTGGTCGGTGAAGTTCACGCTACCATGCAAGGCGACATCGGTCGCATTGGCTGTGAAGTCGGGGAGGAGTCCCTCGCCCGCTTGAAGCTGTACGTTCAAAGTGACGCTTTCACCATCCGCCACAGTGACGGTTTCCTGATGTGGATAATAGCCATTGGCGGTAAAGGTCAAAGTATAGGTGCCGCCTTTGATGGGGCGGTGATAGTCGCCCGCAGGAAGATGGCTCTTGACTGGGGAGTATTCGTCGTCATGGCCAGTGATGGTGACGTTGGCCACAATTGGATTTCCCGTAGCCATGTCGGTTACCACACCGTGGATGCCATAGAGGCATTGGTTCATAAAAGCGAAGATGGAGTTCTTGTTGTAGTTCCAGAAATTGGGCAGTTGCGAGCCGCTGGGGAGTTTCGTGTTGGAGCATTCAATGGTCAGCTCGCGGCATTGGGCGTAAGCGTTCATATAATCCTGGCGTCCACCACCGATTGTGTACCATTGTGCACCATTGGTGATGCCGTTGTTGTAGTCAGTCATGTAATTCGGATTCACCTGATGCGTGAGGTCAGCGTATTCGTGGCTGATGAGCTGATACCATGCGTCATCGGCGTGAAGCGTGTAGGAGTTATCCCAGGGGTAGTTCATCACCTCAGCACCACCGTGGTAGTTGGCTCCCATGACAAAAGGATAATCCTGGGCAAATTGCATGAACCATTGAGTCTCCAGGGCATAGTCTTCACCATCGGGGTGGGCGGAGCCATGGGGATCAGGGTAGTTGCGGTTCATATCCACTCCGTATGCATTGTAGCGAGTGGCTCCGTTCACATTGTTGTTTCCACCGTGGTACGTGCCGTCGGGGTTGGTGAGAGGAGCGATGAACAAATCGATGTTGTTCATGACGTTTTGTACTTCGGGTTCATTGGGATTCTCAAGGAGATAATCGATGAGGCGAAGCATCATGATCCAGCCGGTGGTCTCGTCCCCGTGGATGGTGGAGGTATAGAGGAACTTGGGCTTGCCATCGCCATTGCCGTTGTTAAGGTGGGCTACCAAAATCTTGCGTCCTGAGTTCAAAGTGCCAAGGCTGAAGATTTCGCACTTGTCAGGGTGATCGGTGCCAAACTGATACATCATATCCTCGTAAGCACTATAGGAGGGATAGCTGTCCCATTCGTATTCAGTGCGGTTGTTCCCATCCCACATCGCCGCTTTCTCGAGCATGGAAGGAGGCGTTTGAAGCACAACGTCGTAGCCGAGTTTCTGAAATTTCTCAAACTCTTCGTTGTTGGCGTATGCTGTGACAACATTGCCATCGACACGGTCAACCGAGATGGTGTGGGCGATGATGTCCAATGGGTCATCCCCGTGAAGATTAAAAGTAAAATAATACTCATTGCGATCCTGCATGAGTTGTTTCATTTCTTGCTGGCTTTTCTGAGCATAGATGTTACCGCAAATCATTGTTGCGATTAACAGTAAAAAACGTAAAAGTTTCATCGTATTATTAGAATTGTTATAATAATTTATTACTCTTAAATAAATCTCTTAAATTTATATTATTATTATTTTCTTCTCTTCTTCCTCAATCATCTTCTCTACTGTTTCATTGACCGGAACCAAAGGCAGACGGAGAACATTTTGGCAGAGTCCCATGAGGCTCATAAGATATTTGATGCCGGCGGGGTTGCCATCGGCGAAGATGAGTTGGTTCATGCGCAGCATGGCATAATGCAGACGCAGTGCCTCCTCAGTTTGTCCATCTCTCATGGCGCGCATCATACGGCTAAACGGTTTGATATAGGCGTTGGCTGCCACCGAGATCACGCCTTGGGCGCCGAGTGCCATCAAGGGTTGGGTGATTCCGTCGTCGCCCGAGAGCACATCGAAGTCAGAGGGCTTGTCGCGTAGAATCTCCATGATCTGTTGTAGGTTGCCCGAGGCTTCTTTCACTGCGATAATGTTGGGATGCTGGGCCAGCTCAACGCATGTGGAAGCTTGCAAGTTGACTCCCACTCGACCGGGAACATTGTAAAGGATGACCGGGACTGGGCTGGCATCGGCGATGGCTTCGAAGTGTGCCTTCATGCCACGTTGGTTGGGCTTGTTATAGTAAGGCACCACGGAAAGGATGCCGTCAATTCCTGTAAAGTCTTGTGACTTTATCTGTTCGATGACTGAACAAGTGTTGTTGCCTCCCATGCCGAGTAGCACAGGCAGCCTTTTCCCGTTTGTGTTCAAGATGGTACTGACCACTTGTTTCTTCTCATCCTGGCTGAGTGTAGGAGCTTCGGAGGTGGTCCCGAGGGCGACGAGGAAGTCGGCCCCGCCTTCAACGACGTGGTTGACGACGTTTTCCAAGGCTGTGATGTCAACAGTCTTGTCTTGTTTGAAAGGAGTGATAAGGGCAATGCCTGTTCCTTTAAAAGGATTGTTTTTCATAGGAGATAAGAGGTTGATGGTAAAAATGTTTAATCATTTTGAGGAGATCCCAAGAGCGCCTGTAAGTAATCATGAAGGACTTTGATTTCGGAAGCGGGGTTCGACTCATTTCCGGTGTCGATAATCAAATCATATATGCCGTAATGATCGCTTTTCAAGAAGCTGACTCGGAAACTGGCGTTGGGGAGGGTGGCCATGTAGTCGCTGATGTCGGTGTGCTTCTTCGCCATGTTAATCAGCAGGTGAGTCATGGGTAACTTTCTAATCTCCTCCTGTTTTTCTGCCGTCAACACTTTCATGAATCCGAAATCTTGGGTGGTCACTTCGCAATATTGGTCGCTTCGCAGCATGTCGTCGGAAGCTTTTTCGCTGATGATGATAAACCGAGTCCGGGCGATTCCGAAGATGGTCTTGATACGTTCTTCAATAGCTCTGACGTTCTGTTTGTCCAAATCTTCGATGATGAGAATCACCGAGTTCATCCGCTCGAAGTCGGGCATCTTGCATCCTTTCTTTTCGGCGATGAACTGGTCAATGGAACGGTTTAAAATTTTATATTTTAGTTTCTCAAACATCCGTTTCCGAAATAATTAATGTGCAAAAATAACGATTTCCACCTATTTAATAGTATTTTTGCGCAAAAATTTGCAGATGATTATTACAGTATTAGGAAGTGGCACCTCCCAAGGAGTCCCTATTATTGGTTGTCAATGTCCTGTCTGTCAATCTACTGACCCGAGAGACAGGCGTACACGTACCTCGTTATTAATACGGACGGATGCGGTCACCGTGGTGGTGGACGCAGGCCCTGATTTCCGTCAACAGATGTTGCGAGAGGGAGTGACTCATCTTGACGCTGTCTTCATCACACACGAGCATAAGGATCATATTGGGGGGCTTGATGATGTGCGGCCTTTCATTTTCAGCCAGGGAAACCACCCGATGCCTTTGTATGTGTCGGAGACCGCCTTGCCAGAGATCAAGCGAGAGTTCTCATACGCTTTCGAGGAACATCTTTATCCCGGTGCGCCCACTTACGAGGTGCATCTCATTGATGAAACTCCTTTTGACTTCGGAGACCTGCATGTGGAGCCAATCCGGCTGAAACATTATACCCTCACGTCATACGCGTTCCGTTTCGGACGCTTCGCATACGTCACCGATCTTAGTGAGATCTCTGATGCGGCCATCGACCGTTTGAGAGGGGTTGAATATTTGATTATCGAAGCCTTGGGACGTAAAAAACATTATTCCCATATCGATTTGGAACAGGCCGTCCAGATTGCCAACGAGCTTCAGGTAAAACGTGCTTGGTTCACCCATTGTAGTCATCATATTGGAAAAACCATCGACGTAAATGCGGAACTTCCTGATAATATGAGGCTTGCATACGATGGACTTAGCTTTCAAGTGTGATGTAATTCTATTTATAATCAGAAAATAATAAGAATTTTATAAATATTTTTTCTTTTTTTCTTGTATAATTGAAATTTTTCCTATTTTTGTGTCGATTTAACAATTTGATACAATGGAATACAAATCAATTCATGTAGGCCGTATGGTTGTCATTGAGATGCTGCGGCAAGAAAAAAAGGCAAGCTGGCTTGCCCGAGAGGTCAATCGGGAAAGAAGTAGCATCTATAAAATGTTTGGACGTGACAGTCTGGATGTGAATATGCTCATCCAAATCAGTCTCTTGCTAAAGCATGATTTCTTCAAGGATATCTCCGAGCGAGTGTTTGGTTCTCAGGAAGATAGTAATAGTTGTAAAAATAAAACCAAAAAAAATAATCAAAAAATCATATAATAGTAGAAGAATTATTTTTATATTTGCAGCTGAACGAAAAACCAATGGTTCATTTGTATCTCGACCGACTGGATGCTGCAGTGATGCCCCATCCAGTTTTTATGGAATGCAACAATATGTAGCAGTTTATTTGCGAATGTTACATATCAGATTAAAATAAACGTCAGTTTTTTTCCATGCTTTTTTGAGAAGGGTGTTGGCCACTTGTTGGTCAACGCCTTCTTTTGTAATCAGACCAGCTCTTTCGGATAGCAGATGAAGTGTTTGGTCACTGGCTGTGACAACACTGAGATGTTGAGTTGGTCAGAAGCTTCGCTGATGTCGCGCAGCGTCCCGTCTTTGTATAAAATGTTGATAGCTGGCTTCTTGGGATGATACGCGTGATTTGACGAGATCCCTTGCAGCAACATGAAACTGGCATCGTATAAGGTAATTCCATAATGTCTCGCGATCTTGTGCAACAGCTCGTCCACGTAGTCTGATTTAAAAGGCTCCTGTTGTATCTCGATGCGGAACAGTTGCCGGTTTATCAGTCGGCGGCATAACTCACTCAGCACAAAATCTTTGTCATCACACCACATTTTCACCGCAGTCATCACGTCGTAGTCATCCAACTTCCCGAATGCCTCCAATATCACCTCCATGTCGGCGTCATTCCCGTATGGCTCTTTGTGCCCCAGGAAAAACGAAAGGGCAGGGGTGGCTGGGAGCGGACGGCTTTGGTTGATGAGTCTGGCGCGTTTCAATATCTCACGCAGCATGTATTCAGCACTCAATACGGTCTTGTGCATATACACCTGCCAATACATGATGCGACGCGAGACCAGAAAACTCTCCACGGAATAGATCCCTTTGGCCTCGATGGCAAGGTCGTTGCCCACCACCTCCATCATGTCTAAAAGGCGTTCCGCATTGACGTTGCCTTCAGCGACCCCAGTGAAAAAGCTGTCGCGTTTCAAATAGTCAATGCGGTCAACATCCAGTTGACTGGAGATTAACTTGCTTAAAAAGCCTTTCTCGTACGTCCCTGTGAAAATCTGAAGCGCGAGGTCGAGCCTGCCCTCATATAGCTTGTTGAATTGTTTCATGATCTGCAAGGAAAGGTCTTCGTGCGTAATGCCTTGCACGATGCTGCTCTCCAACGTGTGGGAGAAAGGACCATGACCGCTGTCGTGCAAAAGGATGGCCAGCGATGCCGCCTCTAACTCACTGTCGGTGATGTCATATCCTTTCCCGCGAAGCAGATGAATAGCCCTTCGCATCAAATGCATGGCACCAAGACTATGTGAGAATCGGGTGTGGTTGGCGTTCGGATAAACCATGTTGGTGAGGCTTACCTGTTTGATTCTTCTAAGACGCTGGAAAACAGGATGTTCTATAATGTCAAAATGCAGTTCGTCGGGGATGCTCACAAATCCATAAATGGGATCGTTGACGATTTTCTTTTTGTTGGTCTCCACCATGATTTAAGTTAAAATTGAGAATTGAGAATTTGGATTTTAGAATTTTAAATTACGCAACAAAATTATGATTTTTGCGTTAAGTAATTGCTTTCTTTGCTGAATTTTTGAAATTTAAAATCAAATCATATATGGAAAAAACAACAATTCTTTGGGCGGATGATGAGATCGACCTGCTGAAACCGCATATCATGTTTTTGGAACAAAAAGGCTATCACGTGGTGACTGCTAACAGTGGCTCGGACGCTATCGACCTGGTTAAGGAGCAACATTTCGACATTGTCTTCTTGGATGAGCAGATGCCCGGTGTCAGCGGCATTGAAGCACTGGAGGTCATCAAGCGTGAATACCCGTCGCTCCCTGTGGTGATGATTACGAAGAGCGAAGAGGAACGTATCATGGAGGACGCGATTGGCTCTAATATTGCCGACTACCTGATTAAACCTGTCAACCCCAATCAGATCCTTCTTTCACTGAAACGTAACCTTGAGAACAAAAAACTCCGCGATGAGAAATCTTCCATGGGATACCAACAGGAATTCCGGAAGATTTCGATGGATATCAACAACAATCTGAATTTCAATGAATGGGTCGAGGTGTACAAAAACCTGGTGCGCTGGGAGCTGGAACTTCAGAAATCCACTGATGAGAGTATCAAAAGCATCCTGGCGGAGCAAAAACAGGAAGCTGATGCCATCTTCACCCGCTATGTCGAAAAACATTATGTCGACTGGATTCAGGGCAAAGCTGAAAAGCCGGTGATGTCCCATACCCTGGTCCGCGACAAAGTGCTCCCTCGTCTTACCGATGATGCACGTCCGCTTTTCTTTATTGTGATCGACAACCTGCGTTATGACCAATGGAAGGCTATCCAGCCCCTCGTTGAACAGTACTTCAGGGTGATTTCTGACGAAGTGTATTACAGCATCCTTCCCACCACCACACAATATGCGCGGAACGCTTTGTTTGCGGGTTCCATGCCGCTCGAGATCCGACGCCGGTACCCGAAATGGTGGGTCGATGAGGAGGATGAAGGCACTAAAAACCAGTTTGAGGGTGAACTTTTCGGCGAACAACTGAAACGCTTCGGAAAGAATGTCAAATACTCCTATAACAAAGTGCTGAACCTCCAGGCAGGGAAAAAACTCTATGAACAGATGTCGAACCTGATGCAGAACAAAATCAATATTATCGTGTACAACTTCGTTGACATGTTGTCGCATGCGCGTACCGAAATGGAGATTATCCGCGAATTGGCTGACGACGAGGAAGCTTACCGCTCATTGATGTACTCGTGGTTCGAGCATTCAAGCCTCCTCGACATGATGCGTTTCATCGCTGAAAAGGGTTGCGACATGGTGGTCACCACCGACCATGGCTCGACCTTCGTCAAGAACCCTGTCCGTATTCTTGGCGATCGTGAGGTCAATACCAATTTGAGATACAAGTATGGCAAAAACTTGAAATACAACCCCAAAGAAGTGTTTGAGGTGAAAGACCCCGAGAAGATATTCCTCCCTAAAATCAATCTCAGCACTAGCTATGTGTTTGCCGGAGCGGGCGACTTCTTTGCCTATCCGAACAACTATAACTACTATGTGAGTTATTATCGCAATACCTTCCAACATGGTGGTATCTCCATGAGTGAGATGCTGATTCCGGTGATCACGTTGTCCTCTAAACGCTAATCTTTTTGGTCATGAAAGAACAGGTGTTTCATGTAAACGGTGTGGAGGCTCTTTCCGAGGTGTCGGAATACCTGATGTCTCTTCGCTCCGAGGCGGATGTCGTTGCTTTTTATGGGTCAATGGGGGCGGGCAAGACGACCTTGATCAAGAATCTTTGTCATCGCATGGGGGTTACCGACGAGGTGAACAGCCCGACCTTCGCCATCGTCAACGAATATGTCACCGAAGAAGGGGAACCCGTTTATCATTTCGACTTCTATCGGATTAAGAAAATGGAGGAGGCTTACGACATCGGTTATGAGAATTATTTCTATAGCGGCTATCTTTGCCTTATCGAATGGCCTGAGCTGATTGAGCCTTTGCTTCCTGACACTTACCTCCGGGTGGATATCATGCCGGGCGATTCGGACGACGAGCGCGTCATCCGTTGCAGCGTTGTGAGTTGATTGTTGAAAGGGATTGGATGATGATGACGCATGAAGAGTTGAAACAAGTATTGGCCGAGGCATCCAAAGTGTTTGTCCTTACGGATGAAAACGTTGCCATGTATTGGCTCACCGAGCTGGAACACTGGCTGGGATTGGCTGGTGCGTCGGAGATTGTAATCAAGCCGGGCGAATCGCAGAAGACCTTGCAGACCGCTCAGCGACTTTGGAAAACTCTTTTGAAACAGGGTGCCGACCGGCATTCGATACTGATCAACTTCGGAGGAGGTGTGATTACCGATTTGGGTGGTTTTGTGGCTTCCTGCTATCAGCGAGGCATCCGCTTTGTCAATGTTCCGACGACCTTGTTGGCCATGGTCGACGCTGCCATCGGGGGAAAAAACGGAGTCGACTTCGGAGGTTGTAAGAACCAGATAGGCACTTTCGCTGAACCTTTGGAGGTGATGGTAAGCCCTGTGTTGCTCAGCACCCTTCCGGATCGGGAACTGCTTTCGGGACTGGCGGAAATGGTCAAATATGGTTTCATCGCCGATCCTTCCATGTTGGGCGTCCATCAGAATAATTATGAGCAATATATTCTGCGGGCGGGTCAAATCAAACGGGAGATTGTCGCCCAGGACTATACTGACCAGGGAAAACGCAAGATATTGAACTTCGGACACACCCTCGGACATGCTTTCGAGAGCTTCTCCTATAACACGCCTTGTCCGTTGACACATGGCGAGGCGGTGGCTGCTGGCATGGGATGCGCCTTGTGGCTGTCGGTACAGCAGTGTGGACTTTCGGAACAGGTGTTTCGGAATTATGTGCCGAAGCTGAAATATTTGCTGAATAAGGCCGAATGGCAGTTGAAAGAAGAAGATGTTCCGGCCTTGTTGAAACCGCTTGCTCATGACAAGAAAAACCGTGCGGGTCAGCTTCGTTTTGTGTTGTTGGCCGAAGTGGGTCATCCCGTTTGTGATTGCGAGGTGTCTGAGTCCTTGGTGCGTCAGGCTGTTGTCGAGGTGCTGAATGTAATCCGTTGAGTTATGAAAGGGGTTTTGCACGGGAGCGTTAACCTGCCGGGAAGCAAGAGTGAGAGCAATCGTGCTCTGATGATTGCGGCATACGGTGGTTTTCCTTTGCAGGTGGAGTGTCTATCCGAAGCTCATGACACGGTATTGCTGCAGCAGCTTTTGGCGAAGATTGAAAAGGCGGAAACAGGCTTGCCCTGTGAAATCGATTGCGAGGATGCCGGTACTGTGGCACGTTTTCTCTTGACTTATCTGGCCTGCCGCGATGGCGTATGGGTTATGACGGGTACGGAACGGATGCGGCAGCGTCCAATGAAGCCGCTCATTGATGCTTTACGTCAGCTGGGTGCCGACATCGTTTGCCTGAATCGTGAAGGCTTCCTGCCTTTGAAAGTGAAAGGAAGATCTTTGGCAGGAGGAACTGCTGAGATTGATATTTCCCAAAGCAGCCAGTTCGTCTCCTCTTTGATCTTGGCAGCGCCCTCATGGGAGCATGGGCTCACTTTGACGCTTAAAGGGAACGCTGTGTCGATTCCCTATCTTGAGATGACGCTTTCTATGATGAAGCTTTTCGGTGCCGATGCCTGTAAGCACGATTCGGTCATAACCGTTCGTCCCCAACCTTATCATTCTATTCCTTTCAGGGTATCCACTGACTGGAGCTCAGCTGCCTCGTGGTATGAGTGGGTTGCCTTGGCCGAAGAAGGCTCCGTTTTGTTAAAAGGCTTGCGACAAGATGGACTCCAAGGGGATCGGAAGCTGGTTGAACTATTTGAGCCTCTTGGAGTGTCAACGGTGTTTCAAGATGAAGGCGCAAAGTTGGTGAAAACCGCTCTTGACCCTGACTTGCCATCGAGGCTGGACTTTGACATAGCCGATACCCCTGATCTTTTTCCTTCGCTTTTGACCACTTGTGTGGCATTGCACCTGCCCGCCATCTTTCACGGAACACGGAATCTTGTGCTGAAGGAATCCAATAGAGTGGAATCAATGATTTCTGAATTGTCAAAAGTTTACACCTTTATTAATATAATAGATGACGATTTTATTATAATTGATAAATCATTATATAAAAATACTCAAATTAATAATCATAGTGTTTGCTTTACAACATATCTGGATCATCGTGTTGTGATGGCGCTGGCTCCGTTGTCGGTCAAGCTGGGCGAGGTGTCTTTTGATTACCCTGAAGTGGTTTCCAAATCTTATCCGAACTTTTGGACTGAAATAGAAACATTTACAAATTAATTTCTACTATTTGCGTTTTTTTCCATAAAAAAGTTTTTTAAATACGTGTTTATTGCCTACTTTTGCACGAATTTTAACAGCAACTGCAAAAGTAATGACGATAGATCTTTTTATTCCATGTTTTATCGACCAATTCTATCCTCAGACGGCGGTCAACACTGTGAAAGTGCTTGAAAAGGCAGGGGTGGAGGTGAACTATAACCCCGACCAGACCTGTTGTGGGCGCTTTGCTTTCAACGCGGGTTTTATTGAAGAAGCCAAGGCGTTGGGCGACAAATTCTTGGCGGATTTCGACAACAACCGTCCGGTGGTGGCTCCCACTGCCTCTTGTGTGGCGTTCATCAAGAAACGCTATTCGGAATTGTTCTTTAATACCGCTAATCACTTGAATTTCAAGCGACTTGAAAAAAATGTCTATGAGTTGACCGAGTTTTTAGTGAATGTGCTTCATTATGATGATTTTGGCGCTGAGTTTCCTCACAAGGTGACCTATCACGACAGCTGCAGCGGATTAAGGGATCTCCATATTGGCAAGGAGGCGCGTCAGCTACTGTCGCATGTCAAGGGACTTGAGCTGATTGAGATGAAACAGACGGATATGTGCTGTGGAGGGGAGTTTACTTTTGCTATGAATAACGAAGACCTTTCGGTTGGTATGGCAAGCCACAAGGTGCGCAACGGCATGAACACAGGGGCGGAATACATCGTTTCCACTGATATGTCATGCCTGATGCACCAGAAAAGCTATATTGATGCCAATGGGTTGCCGATTCAGGTGATTCATATCGCTGATATTTTGGCCACTGGATGTTGAACCGAATGGTGAAGGATTGAAAAACGATTGAGTATGGCTGATTTTTTTGTACACGAGAGCAGTTATATCGATGATAATGTAAAAATAGGACAAGGCACCAAGATTTGGCATTTTTGCCATGTGCAGTCGGGTGCGGTCATTGGCGAACGCTGTTCGTTGGGCCAAAATGTAAATGTGGGCAACAACGTGAAGATTGGCAACGGCGTTCGGATTCAGAACAACGTATCCATCTATGAAGGGGTGGAGATTGAAGACAATGTGTTCTGCGGCCCAAGTTGTGTTTTCACTAATGTGACCACGCCGAGAGCGCATTTCCCTGTCCATGGTGTTTATGCGAAGACGAAAATATGCGAGGGTGCCTCTTTGGGTGCCAACTGTACGGTGGTATGCGGTCATACCGTGGGCAAGAGTGCCTTGATAGCCGCTGGAGCCGTTGTCACCAAAGATGTGAAGCCTTACGCATTGATGGCCGGTGTCCCCGCCCGTCAGATTGGCTGGGTTTGCGAATGCGGCAAGCGCCTCGATGCCTCTTTAAAATGTGACTGCGGCCGTAACTATCACGAATCCGAAGGCTTCTTACTTCTTTCTTCTAACTCCTAACTTCTTAAAAAATGCAATTCCGAGATTTAAAAACACAATATGCCGTCTTGAAAGACGATATGGATCAAGCCATCCTCGATGTGGTGGCTTCCAGTGCCTACGTCATGGGGCCCAAGATCAAAGAAATGGAAAACGCTTTTGCCGAGTATGTCGGCGTGAAGCATTGCATTGCCTGCAATAGCGGCACCGATGCGTTGCTTTTGGCGTTGAAGGCCTGGGATATCAAACCAGGAGATGCCGTGTTTGTGCCCTCTTTCACCTTCTTCGCTTCTGCTGAGGTGATTGCCATGCAAGGGGCGACACCGGTGTTTGTCGATGTGAATCCCGATACCTATAACATGGACGATGTGGATCTTCAACGTAAGATCAAGCAGGTCATTTGGGATGGCGTGTTGACTCCCCGCGCGGTGATCGTCGTGGATTTGTTCGGCCTTCCAGCGAACTTTGAGGCCATACGCGCTACGGCGGAGCGTTTCCGTCTGTACGTGTTGGAAGATGCCGCCCAAGGCTTTGGCGGTCGTATCGGGGAGGAGATGGCCTGTACCTTTGGCGACATCTCGACCACCTCGTTTTTCCCGGCCAAGCCAGTGGGATGTTATGGCGACGGTGGGGCGGTGTTTACCGACAATGATGTATGGGCCGAGCTTATCGAATCGTATCACATCCATGGCAAGGGCAGTGACCGTTACGACAATGTGCGTATCGGCATGAACTCCCGCCTCGACAGTATTCAGGCTGCTATCTTGCTTGTGAAGCTGAAAGCCTTCAAGGAGCACGAGCTGGAGGATGTCAACAAAGTCGCTGCCAGGTATACGGAGTTGCTTCGCGGCGTAGTGAAGACCCCCGTGGTGCCAGAAGGTTTTTATTCCAGCTGGGCACAATACACCATTCAAGTTGAGAACAAGGAAGTTAGGGCTCGTTTGCAAGCAGCCTTGAAGGAAAAGGATATCCCCACCGCAGTCTATTATCCCATCCCCATGCACCGTCAAACCGCTTTCAGCTATCTTAATCCTGAAGAGAACCTTTGTCCCGTTTCTGATCAGCTCGCCGACAAAGTCCTCTCTCTGCCCATCCACCCTTATCTCACAGAAAAAGACCAGGACCTCATTTGTAACACCCTTAAAACCCTATTAAACTCTTAACCCGTCATTCCCCACAAACAATGTCCTTCTTCAAGAATCTGACATATCGCGAAAACTATGAGGCTGCCATCGAGTACCTCAGCAGTGTTGAGCCAAAACACTCGCCGACGTTCGACATGGTCAATGCACCCTTGGAATTGCAGGAGCTTCTGAAAGTGGCGTATATGCCCCGAAGTGAGGAACGCTCAAAATGGTTGAATGATTTTGTTAAAGAGTGTTGGGCTGTCCCTGACGGCGAGGCTGAAGTGCTGTTGGCGGAAGATCACCTCAATGCCATCCGTTATGTGAATCGGTATCTTCGTAAGGCAAATGATAAACTGAAACAAAATGGTTTTTTGGCGGTGTCTTTCGACAGTGCCGCAAAACGACGTGTGCAGTTTTTCAGCAAATATCCCAAACCGGTAGCCAGATTTTTGTATTTCTTTGACTTTTTATGGCATCGAGTCTGTCCGAAGATGGGTTTAACACGGAGGTTTTATTATTTCTGCAACCGCAAGGAGCGTAAAGTGTTTCCTCGCCCCGAGATTCTTGGACGACTTTACTACTGTGGTTATGACGTGGTTTCAGAACAATATATCCACGACCGCTATTGCGTCATTGCCCAAAAGAAACGTCCTCCTTGCCGCGATCCCCATACATACGGGCCTATCATTAAGTTACACAGGATTGGCAAAAACGGAGAACTATTCTGGGTGTATAAATTCCGCACGATGTACGCCTATTCGGAATACCTCCAGACCTACATCTACGAGAATAACCACTTGCAAGAAGGCGGCAAGTTCGCTGATGACTACCGGGTTACGGGTTGGGGCAAGATGTTGCGTAAGCTGTGGATTGATGAATGGCCGATGTGGATCAACATCTTTAAGGGGCAGATGAAGCTGGTGGGAGTCCGTCCTCTGAGCCAGCAATATTTTAATCTTTACAGTCCTGAGATTCAGCAATTACGTATCAAAACCAAACCAGGTATGTTGCCTCCTTTCTATGTGGACATGCCTGAGACTCTCGAGGAAATCCAGGAAAGTGAACGACGCTATTGCGAGGCCTATCTGAAACATCCGTTCCGCACCGATTGGAAGTATTTCTGGAAGATTTTTGGAAATATTGTTTTCCGCCATAAAAGGTCGAAATAAATTCCAATTTTTTTTCTTGTTATTATAATAATTATTATTATCTTCGCATCTTAAAATAGGTGTGACTCTCTAAGTATTGTCCATCGATGATTAAGGCCTTTTTTGATTCTCATAATTCACATTGAATCAGAAGTTTGTGAAGTTATTATGGGAGTCAAGGGGCGAAGCTGTGCCAGTCTAATTCTCTTTTTTTTGTTTCAACAAGCATTTTTTCATCCATGAATAAGCAGTCAGACGAACAGTGGACCACGGTTATCAAGCCTCGAAACAAGCTTTTCGAGGTCAATTTGAAGGAACTGTGGGATTATAGGGATTTGATTTCCCTTTTTATCAAACGCAATATCATCACTCAGTATAAGCAGACCATTTTGGGGCCTTTGTGGTTCGTGGTGCAGCCTGCCTTGACGGTGATTATGTATATGATTGTGTTCGGCGGCATCGCCGGCATCCCCACCGACGGAGTGCCGCGGCCTTTGTTCTATCTTGCCGGTACCTGCATGTGGGCCTATTTCTCCGAATGTTTGACGAAGACTTCCAACACCTTTGTGAACAACTCAAGTATTTTCGGCAAGGTGTATTTCCCGAGGTTGTCGATGCCCATTTCCGATGTGTTGTCGAACCTGTTACGATTTGGCATCCAGTTCGGATTTTTCATGCTCATTTATGCCATTTACGCCATCATAGGGAATTCCGAGGCGCATTTCAACTGGTATGCCTTGTTGTTCCCGGTGTTGGTGGTGATGCTGGCGGGCCTCGCCCTTGGTTTTGGCATTTTAATCTCTTCTATGACCACAAAATACCGTGACTTACAGGTGCTTTTCTCATTCATCGTGCAGCTTTGGATGTATGCCACGCCAATCGTTTATCCTTTGTCACAGACCAAGGGCATGTACTGGAGCGGCATTCCCGTGCATAAGCTGATGTGCCTTAATCCAGTGACCCCTGTGATAGAGACCTTCAAATACGGTTTCCTTGGAGCCGGTGAGTTTGTGGGTTGGCGTTGGCTGATCTACAGCTTCGTCTTCATGTGTGTCCTGTTGGCCTTGGGTGTCGTGGTGTTCAACAAGGTGCAGAAGAGTTTCATGGATACGGTTTGAGATAGAAGACAGAAGATTGAAGACTGCAATAAGAAGGGCTTAACGGTAGGAAATATGGATTGTTTAAAGAAAACAGCGTTAATCACAGGCATAACGGGTCAAGACGGTAGCTATCTGTCTGAATTCCTGTTGGATAAAGGATATGATGTCCATGGTATTATCCGCCGTTCTTCCGTGGATTACCGTGAACGCATCGAGCATCTTGAAGGCCATCCTCATTTTCATCTCCATTACGGAGATTTGGGCGATTCGTTGGGTATTGTTCAGGTGATTAACAAGGTGAGACCTGACGAGATTTATAACTTGGCGGCTCAAAGCCATGTCCAAGTGAGTTTCGACTCGCCCGAATATACTGCCAATGTGGATGCTACTGGAGTGTTGCGTATTTTGGAGGCTGTACGTCAATGTGGTCTAGAAAAGACCTGCCATATCTATCAGGCAAGTACTTCTGAGTTATATGGTAGGGTGGAGGCAGTCCCTCAGGACGAAGAGACCCCGTTTCATCCCTATAGTCCGTATGCGGTGGCCAAACTCTATGGCTATTGGATTATTAAGGAATACCGGGATGCCTACAAGATGTTTTGCTGCAACGGCATCCTCTTTAACCATGAGAGCGAGCGACGGGGTGAGACCTTTGTGACACGCAAAATAACCTTGGCCGCAGCCCGTATTGCACAAGGAAAACAGGATAAATTGTTTTTGGGAAATCTTTCCAGTCTGCGCGACTGGGGATACGCCAAAGATTATGTGGAATGCATGTGGTTAATGCTTCAGCAAGCAGTACCTGATGATTATGTGATTGCTACTGGAGAGCAGCACAGCGTTCGTGAGTTCTGCCAACTTGCGTTCCGTGAGGCTGGTATCGAACTGGAGTTTAGGGGAGAAGGCGTGGAGGAGAAGGGATACGACAAAGCCACAGGCAAGGTGCTAGTCGAGGTCAGTCCCGATTTCTACAGACCCACGGATGTGGTTAACTTGTTGGGCAATCCCGCTAAAGCGAGGACTCAATTGGGTTGGAACCCATCAAAAACCTCTTTTGCCCAGCTAGTGAAGCTGATGGTGCAATCCGACATGCGTAAGGTGGCCGCCGATGGTGCCGCCGCACGTGTCAGGATGAATTTGGAGGAATACCTCGAAAAAGGTGTCGTTAAGTGATGATAAAGTTGGTGAACACGGATTTTACGGATTATACGGATGTTGGTCTATAGTGAGTATAGTTATGCTATCAACGGGGCGGCATTCCATGTTTATAATAAACTTGGTCATGGTTTTCTTGAAGCAGTATATCAAGAAGCCTTGGAAATAGAATTTAATCGTCGTAAGATTCCGTATGAACGTGAGAAAGAATTGAAGATTTATTACGACGGAATTGAATTAAAGCAAACCTTTAAAGCGGATTTCGTTTGTTATGGAAAGATAATTGTAGAATTGAAGGCAGTTAGTGAATTGGTTGATGCTCACAGATCTCAGGTTTTTAATTATCTTCATGCCACAGGATTTAAACTAGGTCTTCTTTATAATTTTGGCTGCTCAGAAGAGCTTGAAAGAGAAAGAATAGTTGTATAAGTAAAAAAACAAAAGTGTACTAACACATCTAAATTTGATTAAACGTGTATCCGTTCAATCTGTTTAATCCGTGTTCAAAAAAACAATGGAATTAGATTCTAAAATATATGTGGCTGGTCATCGCGGCATGGTGGGAAGTGCCATTGTCCGCGAGCTGAAACGGCAGGGTTATACCAACATCGTAGTAAGGACCCATGCGGAGTTGGACCTGTGCCGCCAAGACCAAGTGGAGGCGTTTTTTGCCGAAGAAAAACCTGAATATGTGTTTTTGGCAGCTGCCAAGGTGGGCGGTATCATGGCCAACCAAAGTGCTTTGGCGGATTTCATGTACGACAACATGATTTTGGAGATGAATGTGATTCATTCCGCATGGAAGAACGGTTGCAAAAAGCTGGAATTCTTAGGGTCAAGCTGCATTTATCCCCGTCTGGCACCACAACCCATGCCCGAAAACTGCCTGCTGACATCCGAGTTGGAAAAGACCAACGAGGCATACGCCCTGGCGAAGATCAGTGGTCTGAAATACTGTGAATACCTTAACCGTCAGTACGGTACCGACTATATCAGTGTGATGCCCACCAACCTTTACGGGCCCAACGACAATTACCATCCCGAGCATAGCCACGTGTTACCGGCTTTGATACGCCGTTTTCATGAAGCAAAAGTGGCCGGTCTTAAAGAGGTGATTTGTTGGGGGGATGGTTCCCCATTGCGGGAATTTCTCTATGTGGATGACTTGGCCAATCTCTGTGTGTTTTTGATGAACCACTATAGCGGTAACGAGACTGTGAATGCTGGAACGGGCAAGGAGATCACTATCAAGGCACTCTCCGAGATGGTGGCGAGAATCGTGGGTTATCAAGGTGAGATTAAATGGGATACCACCAAACCCAACGGCACGCCCCGCAAGTTACTGGATGTGAGCAAAGCCGCCAAGATGGGCTGGACCTACAAGACGGAACTGGAGGAAGGAATCAAAATGGCGTACGAGGATTTCTTGCACAATGAGATGAGGGCGGAGAGATAACTGTTATTGAGCTGTTCGAAAATGGGAACCTATATCAACAAGGGAAATAATGGATTCAGGATTTCTCGCAACAGTGAGTACGTTGACAAATCGGGGTTGATAGCGGTGATTAACGCCACTCTCGATACGAAGTTGCGTTTCACCTGTGTGTCCCGTTGCCGTCGTTTTGGGAAATCGATGGCTGCTGAAATGCTTGCCGCCTATTATGACCAGTCGTGTGACTCACATGAACTCTTTGTTGATCTTGAGATTGCCCATGATCCACAGTACGAGCGTCATCTAAACAAGTATCCGGTGATATATGTGGACATGACAGGATTTGTGTCACGGTTCAAAGATTCCAGTATTGTCAATGAGATACAGGAAAGACTACTGTCTGACATTAGCGCGACTTATCATGATGTTGATGTTAGAGAAGGCGATGATCTGATGGATTATCTGGCAAGTGTTGTCAGCGTTACAAAGCAGCATTTCATACTTATTATAGATGAATGGGATGCTATTTTGCGCGAATTTGGTCAAGACAATGCGGTGAAGGACAGTTATGTGGATTTCCTTCGCAGGATGTTCAAGGATACCGCCAGCGAGGTGTTTGCCGCAGTGTATATGACAGGAATACTTCCTGTCAAGAAATACAAGACCCAATCGGCATTGAATAATTTCACGGAGTATTCCATGTTGGATCCCAAGAGAATGTCGCCATATTTTGGATTTACCAAGAAAGAAACGATGTCGTTATGTGTCAAGTATGGAATGGATTTCGACGAAATGGAGAAGTGGTACGATGGGTATCAGATTGGATCCGAGTCTTCGATGTTCAATCCCAATTCGGTGATGCAGGCATTATATAGTGACTGGTGTACGAGTTACTGGGGGAAGACGGCTGCCTACGATGCTATTTCTCCATATATCAAGATGAACTTCAATGGGTTGAAAGATGACATTCTCAACCTTTTGGCAGGAGGTCGAGTCAAAGTGAACACCGCAAAGTTCCAGAATGACATTTCGGTTGTTGAGACTAAGGATGATGTGCTTACCCTTCTCATTCATTTGGGCTATCTCTCGTTTGACCGTGTGAAGTCGGAGTGCCATGTTCCTAACTATGAGGTGGCAGAAGAGCTCAAGAATGCCGTGGAAGACATGGGATGGTCAGAGGTTGTCAAGTCACTCCAGCAGTCGGAGCAGTTGCTCGAAGCCACACTTCATGGTGATGCAGAGAGGGTGGCGCACAGTATAGGTGTCGCTCATGACGAGAATACCAGCATCCTGTCGTATCACGATGAGAATTCGCTGGCGTGCGTGTTGAGCATTGCCTATTATTGTGCCAGAAAGGATTATGTTATGCATCGTGAGTTGGCAACGGGTAAAGGCTTTGCCGATTTGGTTTTGATGCCGAGAAAAAACGTTGATTCTCCGGCCATCATCATTGAGCTGAAATGTGACAAGGATGTCGATTCGGCCATTGACCAAATCAAGCGGAAGCAGTACCCTGACAAAGTGATGCAATACCTGAATTTGCCCTTGTCAGTAAACAACTCTCAACTTTCATCTTTCAACTCTCCACTTTTATTAGTGGGCATCAACTATGATAGGAAGAGCAAGAAGCATACGTGTCGGATTGAGAAATGGGAGTTTGAAAAGTAAAATCAAAAAGATGGTTGAAGATGTACAATAATAGAATCGTCGTCTATACTTCAGGGACATTTGATATGTTCCATTCAAATCATCTCAAGATGATTGAATATGCTCGTGGGTTGGGAGATATTCTTGTTGTGGGTGTGAGTACAGACGAGTTGGTCGCATCTTACAAAAACCCACCCATCATTCCTTTTGAGGAGCGAATTGCCATTATCCAAGCATTGAGACATCCCGATATTGTCATCCCTCAGTATTCGTTAGATCATACTGAGATTGTAAAAAAGCTTAATATTGATGTTTTTGTGGTCGGTGATGACTGGGTGGGGAAATACGACTACCTTAAGGAACTGGGTGTGTCGGTCTTCTATTTTCCCAGAGGACGGGGCGTTTCAACGACGGATATCAAGAAGAGGGTGTTGGAGCGTTATGAGGACACTATCAAACAAATCGAAAACCAACCTAAACCTGAAGCGGTGATATGAATGTATTGGTGGTGGGAGGTAGTTCGGGCATTGGCTTGTCTATCGTTTTAAACTTTTTGAAACGAGATGAAGTAGAGAAGATTTATGTCCTCGATAAGCTTTTTTTTCCAGACCAATATCATGATGCGAAGATTTTTTTTTCAACTTGTGACCTTGCATCAAATGACTTGTCTGTATTGGACGGTATAACAGACATACATGCGCTTTTTATCACAGCAGGCTTTGGCCATTTGAAGTTGTTTCAAGAGCTGACGGATCTTTATATTCAAGATGTTTTTTTGGTGAATGCAGTGGCACCGATACGGATTATTCGACATTATTATGACCGTCTGCTTTCAAAAGAGGATTTTTATTGTGCGGTGATGGTGAGTATAGCCGCTCGGTTGTCATCCCCATTGTTCAGTGTGTACAGTGCTTCCAAGGCTGCATTAAGCAAATTTATTGAAGCGGTGAATGTTGAACTGGATGTCCAAAACAGTGAGAACCGTATTTTGGAAGTGTCGCCAGGATCCATTGATGGAACGTCCTTTACAGGTGGGGTCTCGAAACCCGAACAGACCGCTGATTTGGCCTCGGAAATAATCAAGAGGGCAATGCTTCATGAAGACTTGTTCATTCCGCAATACGAAACTGTGTTTAAGGATGTGATTGCGCGATATGAAAAATCGGCTCATCAATTCGGAGTAGAAAGCTATCATTACAAAATAGAACATGGAAGGATTTAAATCCGAACTTGACTTGGCTGTTCTTTGTGCAACAGACGACCGCTATGCCCCTTATTGTGGCATTATGTTGACATCTTTGTTGGAGAACAATAAAGAGCTGAATTTGAAAGTGTATGTCTTTGTCAATGGTGAACTCTCAAATTCCAATAAACAAAAGTTCTGTCAGTTAGGAGAGACGTACAAATGCCCTTTGGAACTGGTCGTGGTGGACGAAGCCATGTTAAGGCCTATTGTTCCTATCTATACGACCAATCATGTCATCACTCTGCCCACTTATTATCGTTTGTTGGCCGCTGATCTCTTGCCAGCGGATCTTCATAGGGTATTGTATCTTGATTGTGATATGGTGGTCACAGGAGATCTCCGTTTTTTGAGCGAGGTTTCCTTGGAGGATGCAGCGGTCGGAGTAGTGAAAGATTGTGTGTTCAATGTTAATGAGGAACCGTTTCAACGGCTGGGATACCCCATGCCGTCAGGTTATTTCAACGCTGGTATGCTGGTGATGAATCTTGACTATTGGAGAACTCATGCCGTGCGGCATCAACTGGAGGAATTCATAGGACAAAAGAAGGATGCCTTGTATTTCATGGATCAGGATGCCTTGAATGGTGTTCTTTATAACCAAAAGGTAATGCTTCCAGAACGGTACAATATGCAAACGGAGTTTTTTTACCGAAAGCCATGGAACAGCTATTCGCCTTCATTTCAAGAAACCTTGAAAGCTGAGCTGAAAAATGCGGTGGTGATCCATTATTGCGGTAGCATGAAACCTTGGCAATTCCTTAGTACAGGACTTCCTTTCCAGGAAAAATGGGATGAATACAGAAGGATTTCCCTTTGGAAACATTGTCGTAGTTTTTTGCCCCTTCAGAGGCATTTGAAATGGACGGTAAAACGTGTGTTTTTCCCCATACGGTGGCGAAAGCAAAGGCGGGATTTCTGGGCACTGGATGATAAGATATGAAATGAATCTCAAAACCTCTTGCTCCTATGAAAAAAAACATCAATGTCTTTTGTGTGGCAGATGACAATTACGTCCCGTATTGTGGGATTATGTTGACTTCTGTTTTTGAAAACAACCCGGAATGTGCGTTCAGTGTGTTTGTTTTTGTCAGTAACCATCTGAAAGACAGTAATGTAGCTCAGTTTGAGAAGCTGGAAAAGCTGTATGGCCAGAAGATTCAATTCGTTTTTGTTGATACTACTTTTCTGAAAGGTCTCCCGTTGTTGCGTGGAAATATCCCGCTAACTACTTTTTACAGACTGTATGTGGCGGAATTGTTGCCTGAATCCATAGAAAAGATTTTGTATCTGGACGATGACATGGTCGTTACCGGGGATTTGTCGCCCATCTGGGAAATGGATATGGCAGACAAAGTGGTGGCAGCTGTACCCGACGTCATTTCCCCTTCTGGGGAGCATCAAAAACGTTTGCATTATCCTGTAGAAGCTGGCTATTTTAATGCAGGCGTGATTATGATCAACCTGCGTAATTGGAGAATGAACAAGATCGGTCAACAGTGCTTGGCTTTTCTGGAAGACCATCATGATATCCTTAGATTTTATGATCAAGATGTGTTGAATGCGGTGTTATGGGATAAAAAAATCTCTTTGCCTCACCATTATAATTTCCAGACCCAGGTCTTAACCCATCGTTTTTTTGACACCTATTCGGTCGATTTGCAAAATGAAATCACCGACTCCGCAAAAAAAGCACTTATCATTCATTATTCGGGCCGGTTGAAGCCTTGGTCAGTGGTTTACTATGGATTGCCGTTCCAGGAAGAATGGATACAGTATCAGAAAAGGTCTATTTGGTCGGATTTATCGGAGCAAGTGCCAAAGAATAAGAAACTGAATTGGATTTTGAAACGTCATTTAATCTGGCCACTGGGATTGATGAAGAATGACGCGGAATACATTAGATTAGACAATTAAGAACGTAGAAGAACCAAGAGATGGGTGAAAAGAAAAAAATCTACATAGCTGGTTGTGGAGGCATGCTTGGCGAGGCTTTTTTTCGCCAGTTCAACGAAGCGTACCTTCTTAAATGTACGGATAAGGATGTCAATGCCGAATGGCTTTCTTTTCTCGATTTTCGAGACTATGAGGCATACCGCAAAGATGTGGAGGATTTTGCTCCGGACTACCTATTCCATTTGGGGGCTTATACTGATTTGGAATGGTGTGAGCAGCATGCCGATGAAACCTACCTGACCAACACATTGTGTGTGGAAAATGCTGTTTATATCGCTAATGCTTTGGATATCCCTCTCCTGTATGTAAGCACAGCAGGCATCTTCGACGGCAAGAAAAAACTGTACGATGATTGGGATCAGCCTAACCCTTTAGGAGTGTATGCCCGGTCTAAGTATATGGGTGAACGTTTCGTGATTGAGAACGCACGCAGGTATTTAGTTTGTCGGGCTGGTTGGATGATGGGGGCGGGACCTTCCAAGGATAAGAAGTTTGTTCAAAAGATTATGCGTCAGCTCAAAGAAGGCAAAAAGGAGCTCTATGTGGTCAATGACAAGGATGGCACCCCCACCTATACTCAGGACTTTGCCAAGACAGTGAAGAACCTCCTCGAAAAAGAGTATTGGGGTTTGTATAATTGTGTTTGCGAAGGGCAGACGAGCCGTTTGGAGGTTTGCGAGGAATTGCTTAAGATTCTTGGATGGCAAGACCGCATTAAGGTTCATGTTGTTTCATCGGATTATTTTGCTAAGGAATATTTCGCCGATCGTCCTGCATGTGAACGTCTTTGGACTCGTAAGTTGAATCTTCGGGGCGTTAATGCAATGCGGGATTGGCGTGTCTCATTAAAAGAGTATATAGATGATTATTATCAAGGCTATCTTAATGGATAACCACAGTTGACTAAAAAGTAATAAAAATGCCAACAGCAATCGAATTTAACAATATCAGCAAGCAGTATCGTTTGGGCTTGGTTTCAACTAAAACCCTTAGTCACGACTTAAATCGTTGGTGGCAGACATCCGTCCTGCACAAGGAAGACCCTTATTTGAAGATTGGCGACACCAACGACCGTAGCTCCAAGGGTGATAGCGAATACGTTTGGGCTTTGAAGGATATAGACTTCAAGGTGGAACAAGGCGATGTGGTCGGTATTATTGGCAAGAACGGTGCAGGAAAGAGCACGTTGCTGAAATTGTTGTCCCGTGTTACTGGTCCAACTACAGGAACTATTAAGGCAAGAGGTCGTATTGGTTCCTTGCTCGAAGTGGGAACAGGCTTCCATCAAGAGATGACAGGTCGCGAGAATATTTACATGAATGGAGCTATCTTGGGGATGACCAAACCAGAAATCACTCGAAAACTAGATGAAATTGTGGATTTCTCTGGCTGTGAACGATATATTGACACCCCTGTGAAGCGTTATTCTAGTGGTATGATGGTGCGCCTTGGTTTTGCTGTGGCAGCACATCTCGACCCTGAAATCCTTGTGGTAGATGAGGTGTTGGCCGTAGGTGACGCGGAGTTCCAAAAGAAGGCTATTGGCAAGATGCAAGATGTGAGCAGGGGAGAAGGAAGGACTGTGTTGTTTGTCTCTCATAATATGGCAAGTGTGCAACGGCTGTGTTATCACGGAGTCTTGTTGAAAAACGGCATGGTTTCGTTTATGGGAACTGCTTCTGATACCATACAAAAGTACTTGTCAAATCAAGTAATTCAGAAGGAATATCTGAATAAAACTCCTAACAGAACTGACAAGCTTAATTTGCTTTGGGCAAAGGTCTCTTATAAAGAGCAAGGCATGCTTACTCCTAACTCTGAAATCGATGTATCGTTCGGAGTTAGAGTGAATGAATTTGTTGGTTCTCTTGTGATCGGTTTCAATGTCTATAGTAGTTTCCAGCATCCGTTGGCTCGTGCTGATTATAATGACCAAGATGGTCGTACGAGTTTGGAAATAGGTGAGTATGAGTTTCATTTCAGAATCCCGCCGCATACTTTAAGTGAAGGTGATTATACGATTGTTTTTGATGTTGCTGAAAAGGAGATTAAGAATTATGCTGGTGAAGATACATTCCTTTCGTTTCGGATAGATATTGATGAGAATAGTAAGATCAACGCTTTTTCAGAAAACATTGATATAAAAAGCAGCATTATTAGAGAGCCTTGGCTTGTTGATTATAAGCGTGTAGCATCAGGAAATCAAGTTTAATAATTCTTAGAAATATTGTATGGTAAAACCTAAGGTTATTGCATATTATTTACCACAATTTCATCCCATTCCGGAAAATGATGAATGGTGGGGTAAAGGCTTTACAGAATGGACAAATGTTGGGAAGGCTAAACCACTCTTCTCAGGGCACTATCAGCCTCGTGTGCCTGCTGATTTAGGCTATTATGACTTGCGTGTTCCTGAAACAAGAAAGGCTCAGGCTGATTTAGCTGCTCAATATGGAATTTATGGTTTTTGTTATTGGCATTATTGGTTTGGCAATGGGAAACGGTTGTTAGAACGTCCTTTTAATGAAGTCCTTTCTTCCGGGGATCCGGATTTTCCGTTCTGTCTTGCTTGGGCAAATGAGTCGTGGAAAGGATTTGATCATGGTTTAAAGAATCGAAAAGTGTTAATTGAACAACAATACGGTGGCGTTGACGATTACACGGCACATTTTTATACTCTTCTTCCCGCTTTTCATGATCATCGTTACATTAAACAGAATGATTGTCCTGTTTTTGTAATATACTATCCCGAAAGAATTCCAGATATCCACGTTTTTGTGAGTCTTTGGCAGTCTTTAGCTGTTAAGAATGGTTTGTCTGGAATCTATTTTATAGGTCTTTCGCTTTTTACTGAGGAAAACGGTTTGGAAAAAATGCAACAATTGGGTATGAATGCTATTACTACTATTCGTTTAGAGGACTTTTATGGTCATCTGCCTAATCGTTCTTTTTTTAATCGTTTAAGAAATCGTATTCGTGGCGAAAAACTACCGCCTAGATTGATTGATTATGATAAAGCTTCCCCATTCTTTTACAATAAAATGGACAAAGATCCTCATATTTATCCTACTATTATTTCTGGATGGGATCATAGTCCTCGTACTGGTCGAGAAGGACTAATTATGAATAATTATACACCAGAAACATTTCGGAAACATGTGTCACAAATACTCAGTCTAACTAAAAATAAAGCTAATGAAGATTCTATTGTTTTTTTAAAGTCATGGAATGAATGGGCAGAGGGTAACTATATGGAACCGGACTTGAAATATGGCCACCAGTTTTTGAATGTTTTAAAAGATTGTATAGACGAATTGTAATTTGTGTAATATGTTGCCTGTAGTTTCCATTGTTCTTCCCTGTTATAATGGCGCTGGCTTCTTAGCCCAGTCACTGGATAGTGTGTTGGCTCAAACCTTCACCGACTGGGAGCTTATTCTTGTCAACGATTGCTCTAAAGACAACTCGTTGGAAATCATGCAACAATATGCCGAGAAAGACAGCCGCATTCGTATTATCAACAATGAGCATAATCTTAAATTGCCCGGTGCGTTGAATCGAGGCTTTCAAGAGGCAAAAGGCAAATACCTGACATGGACCTCGCATGATAATCGTATGGGCGAAACCATGTTGGAGGAGTTTGTCAATTACCTGGATCAAAACCCGGACAAAGGACTCGTCACCTCCTGCTATGCTGCTTTCAGCTTAAAGACAGGAGAACAGCTCTATGAAGTGCATCATCCTGACCCTCAATTATATCTTCCGCTATATAATTGTGTGTGTTATGCTTTTATGTATCGTCGCGAGGTGCTCGAGACAGTAGGGGGATACGACACTACCTTGTTCCTCGTTGAGGATTATGACTATTGGGTGCGTATCTGGCTGAAATATCCTATCGGGAAAATCTATAAAGTGCTTTATTATACAGGAGTCGGGGATGAGACCCTGACCATGTCGCGCAAAAAAGAAATCGCACAGAAACTGCTTGAAATGCGGTTGCGCTATTTTGACGACTTCGACAGAGCGTTTGATGCACATCCTGAGATGAAACGCAAGTTCTTTATCAGTATCGCCGATAATATGAAAGGAATGGAGCGACTGAAGTTCACCATGAATAGAGGACTGAAGTTTAGCAGCTGGTATTGGCTTTTTTATAGGCCTAAGAAGACAGCAAAGAAAATAAAGAACGCCTTATGTCACGCATAACTGTTTTGATGCCGACCTATAATGTCGCTCTTTGGGTGGACGAAGCCATTCAAAGCGTCCTTAACCAGACTTTTAAGGATTTCGACCTTTTGGTCGTTGATGACGCTTCATCCGACGATACCTTGGCTCATGTGAGAGCCATTGACGATCCTCGAATTCGCATTGCGGCATTCCCTAACAACGTGGGTTTGGCTGATAATCTTAATCGAGGATTGGATTTGATTGACTCAGAACTGGTGGCTCGTATGGATGGCGATGATATCGCTGAACCTGACTGGTTGGAGACTGGAATAAAAGTCTTGGATAGCCATCCCGAAGTGGGGGTCTGTAGCTTTGGCTTCCAGTTTTTTGGCACCAAGACCTCACTGGTCAGATTTCCGGAATGGCATGAGGACTCCAAAGCTCAAATGCTGTTCGGCTGCACTGTGATTGTGCCAGTGTTGAGGCGCAGTGTGTTTGTGGATCATAACTTCCGTTATAGTACTGCTGCATTTCCCGCTGAGGATTATATGATGTGGTCCAATGCCTACCGAGTCACTCAAGTCTATAATGTGCAACGTACCTTGTTCCATTACCGCACGCACGAAACGCAAATCTCCACCGCCAAACGTCAGGCGCAGATTGAGAAGTCGAACATGGTGAGGCTTAGGATGCTGGATTGGCTGAATGATGGTTTTAGTGAGGATGAAAAAAGCTATTTCTTGAATGTCTTTGTCCCTTGTGTTGTGAAAGGAAAAACAAGCGTTGAGGAATTGAAACATTTTGCGGACCTTCTTGTAAGCCGAAACACCCATGGCCATTATGATGACAAGGCTTTAAGAAAGAAGTTTCAATCACATATTGCATACGGTGCTTTGGATTATGTGGAAAAAACCTATTTCGAGAAAAAATATAGTGTAAATGGTTATTTTAGCTTTTTTAAAAGTGGGTTATTATCAGTGATACCAGTCAGGAACCGTAACAAATTACTGATTAAGAGTGTGCTGGGGAAGAGGAAAGTTTGAATGGATAAAACAAGAAAAAATAATGAATAGACTATTTCTATCTGTAACATATAGGACTATTTTTTGGTAATCATCATGTCATATTGATGAGAATTTGTATTTTTTATTTTTGCTCTGAATAAGAAAGATTGTGAATAGGCGGTTTTTTGCAACAACAATATCTTTTTCAATTATTTTTACTATTGGTTAAAAGGAAATTAAACCAGAATAATTATGTTTAACAATCAAAACGTTTACTTTGTTTCCTTTGCGAATAGACTTTATGCTTCTCAAAAACGCATTAAACGTGAAGCTAAGGAGATGCAGTTTTTTGATCATATTTATGTGGGTGATGAGAAAATGTTGGAGCCTTGGTATTTTAAGAAATACAAAGATCGCTGGTCAGAACGTGGTTTTGGCTATTGGCAATGGAAGCCTTATCTCATTCGACGTGTGATGGATCGTATGGAAGAGGGTGATTATTTGGTTTATGCCGATGCAGGTTGTACCTTGAACTCTAATGGGATTCAAAGATTGAAAGATTATTTGTTGATGGTTACAGAAAGCTCTTGTGGCGTTCTTGGGTTTGATCAGCACTTTCGTGAGGCTGATTGGACAAAAGCGGATTTGTTTGATTATTTCGGAGTATTAGGCGATTCTGTTTATATGGATCACGGGCAAGTGGCAGGGACGTGTGTTATCATACAGAAAAAGAGAACTTCTCAACACCTTGTAGATGAGTGGTTCTATGTCGTTCACTTCCATCATAATCTGGTTGATGACTCGTTTTCCAAGCTTCCCAATAATCCCAGTTTTCATGAACACCGCCATGATCAGAGTGTTTTTAGTATTTTGATGGTGAAATATGGTGGTGTGGAGTTACCTGTTGAGGAAATTTTCACTGAAGGAGATTGGGAATTGATGAGAGATTTTCCTATTTGGGCAACTCGATTACGAATGAAAAGGATTTCTGTAATTAATAAAATGTGTGCTGTGTTTCGGAAATAGCAATGACTATCCGGTATCGTATCAAGCGTAAATTATATAAGTTGTCGCATCCCGAATTGGGTCGCATCTTGATGCTTCATCGTGTTGTGGTACATCGTAGTGAAGGAGAAAACCGTGAGCTGGAAATCACTCCTGACTTTTTAGAGCAAACGATAAAGGAATATAAGCAAAAGGGCTTTCGCTTTGTTTCCATTGATGAAGTGAGCGAAATTCTTGAAAAGGGGAGAGTGGATAAACCATTTGTTTGTATCACTTTTGATGATGGGTACCGTGACAACTACACTGACGCGTTGCCGATTTTGAAAAAAGAACAAGTACCCTTTACGGTATATGTCACCACAGGTTTTATTGATAATAAGCAATCGATGTGGTGGTATCCCAATGAACGGTTAGGATTGAGCCGTGATGAGTTGCTTAACCTTGACGCTGAGCCCTTGTGTACTATATGTGCTCATACAATCACTCATCCCAAGCTCGAAAACCTTTCAGTTCAAGAGCAACGGGTTGAGATAAAACAATCGAAACAAGACCTGGAAAGCCTTTTAGGGCATTCTGTAGCTCACTTCTCGTATCCTCATGGATCCTATAATGATGATACAATCGGTATTATAAAAGAGTGTGGTTTCCGCACTGGTTTAATGGCTTGGGGTGGTGTCGTTCGGAAAGGTGATGATGCTCTGCAACTACACCGTATAGAGTTGCGACAATCCTAAACTTACAACATAAAAATGGAAAGATTTTTCAATACAGCAGGACCCATAAAGCCAGATCTTCATTATTATATTGATCCATTGAAACGGATTGATTTGGATGAGGTATTGCTTTTGATTCGCCAGCAAAAGTATTTTGTCATGCATGCTCCGCGACAGACAGGCAAAACTACTTGCTTGTTAGCATTGCGTGATTATTTGAATGTGCGAGACGAATTTGTTGTAGTATATGCTAACGTGGAGGCTGGTCAGGCATTCCGAAATGACGTGACGAGAGTGGTGGGGTCGGTGTGTCAGGAAATTGCCAGCAGAACTTCATACATCATTGGTAACAAAACTCCAGAGGAATTATATATGAGGTTAAAAAAGGAAGTTAAGGACAACCTGCTTTCGACACTTTTAACCGAATTGTGCATCTTGCTCGAAAAGCCTCTGGTGTTGTTTTTGGATGAGATTGATGCTTTGGTGGGTGATGGTTTGGTGAGTGTGTTGCGTCAGATTCGCTCAGGATATGCAACTCGACCGCAACAGTTCCCCCAGTCTATCATCCTTTGTGGTGTGCGTGATGTGCGTGATTACCGTATAGTTTTGTCCAATCAAGACATCGTAACTGGAGGATCAGCATTCAATATTAGGGCTGAGTCGCTGCGTTTGGGTAATATGACTAAAGAAGAGGTTCATGAGCTTTATCTCGAACATACAAAAGAGACAGGACAGGAATTTGACGAGACCTGTTTCCCTATGGTTTGGGAGGCTACCGAAGGCCAGCCCTGGTTAGTGAATGCTTTGGCTTACGAAGTGACGATGAAGATGAAGGAGAACCGTTACCGTAGCATCAAGATTATTCCCGAAATGATTTACAAGGCCCAAGAGCGAATCATCTACCGTCGTGAGACGCATATCGACATTCTGATCGATAAACTGAAAGAGGAACGTGTACGCCGCGTGATAGGACCGATACTGGCCAACGAGATGGAAGTTGATGATGCGTTGTTCCCGCAAGACGACATGCAGTATGTAATCGATATGGGACTGATAACCAGAGGTAAGCCTGTCCGTATAGCCAACGGTATTTATCGTGAGATTATTCCGAGAGAATTGACATGGACCACACAAGAGAGTCTCACGCAACAGTCGCTATGGTATCTGAATGCTGATAATAGCCTCAACATGGAGAAGCTTTTGCTTGACTTCCAACAATTCTTCCGCCAAAATGCCGATGCCTGGATCGAGAAGTTCGACTACAAGGAAAGTGGGCCGCAGTTGCTGTTACAGGCATTCCTTCAACGAATAGTGAACGGAGATGGTTATATTGATCGGGAATATGGCTTGGGACGAGGTCGTACCGACTTGTTGATTCGAAAACCTTTGACCGACCATTATGGTGGCCCTGTTCAGCGTGTTGTGTTAGAACTGAAAATCAAACGGTATAGTCTGGAAAAGACCATAGAGGATGGCCTTCGCCAAACTTGGGAATATATGGATAAAGCTGGCTCGGTTGACGAAGGGCATTTTATCATTTTTGACCGTACTCCAGGCAAACCATGGGACGAGAAAATATGGCATGAGAATAAAGCATATAATAATAGACAAATTGTGGTATGGGGAATGTAGTCAAGTATTATAAACAGTGGAGTAGAGCTCTGACCTCTTTGAACGGCCAAGTTCAATATTATAATTTCTGGGACAAACAAACCGCTGATGAAATCTGGTTTACTGGTTTTTTGAAAAGCCGTGGTTTTTTTGACCGGTTTCCCCATGCGAACTTTGCCTTCTTTTCCACATTAGGTAGTGTTCAGCTATTGCGTGTT
>JAEEII010000097.1 GCA_016281295.1 Bacteroidales bacterium | reverse complement strand
CGGCTTCTTTGAGGGTCTTTTTGGTCTGATTTTTTGTTTCGCTCGCTCCGATAGCCCGCTATCGTCGTTCGCTCAACAGAAAAATCATCCTCAAAAATCCCTCTCAAATAAGCTCGAAAAAAATCAAAACAGCTTCTAAAATGTCCGTTTTTTCCTTGGATTGATTGAATGAATAACCATCATAGAAACACCTGCCAAAGGCTTCCACTTTTTTATGAAATATCCTCTAGTAAGCCTTGAAATTCAAAGATGCCATACATACTATTAATGCGTATCTTTGCGTTGATGAATCGTCGAAACGAGTTAATATGAAAAAATTTTTTCTTTCTTTATGGCTGCTGTCGCTGTTTATACCAGTGGCGATGGCGCAAAGTCCCTCAAAGAGTCACACCATCAGCGGCTATGTCACCGATGGAAAGAGCCAGGAGACCTTGTTGGGTGCCTCGGTGTATGACGCCACCACCATGAAAGGCTCTGTAACCAACAACTACGGGTATTATACTTTGAAGTTGCCTGAGGGATCCGTGGATTTCAGGGTTTCATTTGTGGGTTATGACCCTTATCAAGCCCGTTTTGCTTTGAAAAACGACACGGTGATTAACATCTCTTTGGCACAGTCGAACCAACTGAACGAGGTGACCGTGACAGCGCGTGCCATGGAGAGCAACGTGAAAGGCACCCAGATGAGCACCATCGAACTGCCCGTGATGCAGCTGAAAAAAGTGCCCGCCCTGTTTGGCGAGACCGATGTCATTAAGGCCTTGCAGCTGCTGCCGGGTGTGCAGTCAGGCACCGAAGGCTCTGCGGGCATGTATGTCCGTGGCGGCGGTCCCGACGAGAACCTGATACTCCTTGATGGCGTTCCGCTTTACAATGTGAATCATGCCGCGGGCTTCTTCTCGGCCTTCAACGCCGATGCCATCAAGAATGTCACTTTATATAAAGGTAACTTCCCGGCACGTTTCGGAGGACGCCTCTCCTCAGTGGTCGATGTGCGTATGAAAGACGGCGACATGTATGAATATCATGGCAACGTCAGCATCGGCCTCATTGCTTCCAAAATCAACATTGAGGGACCTATCATCAAAGGGAAAACCTCATTCAACTTCTCGTTCCGTCGCACCTATTACGACTTGATCACAGCTCCTTTGGCCAATTATCTGGTGAAACAAGAGGCCATATCGGGAACAGGAAAAAACTCCGCTTGGGCTGGCTATTATTTCTATGACCTCAACCTGAAAGTCAACCATAAATTTTCCGATAAGGACCGTCTCTTCCTCAGCATTTATTCAGGCGACGACAAGGTTTATGCCAATATCAAATACAAGGATGAGTATGGCAATGGTTATGATGGCTACATGAGCAGTTTGGAAAAGCTGGGCATCGACTGGAAATGGGGTAACCGCATCGCAGCTTTGCGCTGGAACCACGTGATCCAGCCAAGCTTGTTCATGAATGTCACAGGAACTTACACCCAATACCGTCATTACATGGGAGCGGGATTCTCCAGCGAATCGATGAGCAACCTGTCGAGCTACACGGAGAGCATGGACTTAGGCGTGCATTCGGGCATCTACGACTATAGCGTCAAAGCCGACTTCGACTACAAGCCGTTTGAAAACCATGATGTGAAATTTGGTGCGAACCTCACATACCACACTTATAGTCCCACTACTACGGCCATCCATCTGAAAGAGACAGAGAACCAACAAACGGACTTTGCCTTCGACAGCGTGACGAATGATGCTCACATCAGGGCTTTGGAGACAGACTTGTACGTGGAAGACAACTGGGAGATCAGTAACTTCTTCAAACTGAATGCTGGCCTTCATTACTCCACCTTCAGTGTGGATCATAGGACTTACCACAGCCTTCAGCCTCGTTTGAGTGCCAGGGCTTTGCTGACGGAAAACTTCTCCTTAAAAGCTGGATATGCCTACATGAGTCAGTACATCCATCTGCTCTCAAGCAACGCCATCAGCCTGCCTACCGACCTCTGGGTGCCGGTGACAGGCAAGGTGATTCCTATGAATGCTCATCAGGTGGCCGTTGGGGCTTTCTACGACTGGAAAGGCTTCGAGTTTTCCATCGAAGGCTATTACAAGAAGATGGCCAACGTGATGGAATATAAGGACGGCGCTTCGTTCTTCTCGCTTGACCAGACCGATTGGCAGGATAAAGTGGTGATGGGCGACGGATGGTCGTATGGCATCGAGTTGTTTGCCCAGAAACAGGTGGGCAAGTTCACCGGATGGGTGGGCTATACCTGGGCTCATGCCAACCGTCTCTTCGACCGTCCCGGACAAGAACTGAACTTCGGCGAGGTGTTCCCTGCAAAATACGACCGTCGCCACGACCTGAACATCGTGCTGATGTATGAGTTCAACGACCGTATCGACGTGGGTGCCACCTGGATTTACAGCTCGGGCAACTGTGCCACGCTGCCGTTGCAAAACTATCATGGACCGGAAATCTATGGTCAATGGTACGATTACTATTACCCACCGACCGTGCAACACGTGGAAAGCCGCAACAACTACCGCTTCAACAGCTACCAGCGTCTCGATTTGGTGGCCAACTTCCACAAGCAGAAGAAACATTGCGAACGCATCTTCAGCATCAATATTTATAATACGCTCTGCCACAATAACCCGTTCATCGTTTTTCCGAGAGAATATAGAATCGAGAATGGTACAGCTACACCGACAAGGGTCAAGACTTTGCGGCAGATATGTATTTTCCCCATTATTCCGACGCTTAGTTGGCAATATAAGTGGTAATTTTAAGAATATATAAGTAAGTAGAATAATGAAGCATATTAAGTTATTATTAGGGATTATCATATTGGCGGGGTTGACCGCTTGTGAAAAGGAGATTCCATTCTCCGAAATCGCTCCAGAGCCATTGATGGTGGTGAACGGAATCCAGCATGTGGGTGAGCCGGCTCGGCTCTATGTGGAGAAGACTTCGTTCTTTACTGATGAAGTCGAATCGGATTTCCGCGTGAAGGATGTCCATGCGGATCTTTATGTGAATGGTGTTTTCAAGGAGTCGCTCCAAGTAAGGGACTCTATCGTTTATCAAGAAGTCATTTATTACAATGTTGATACACCTGTTCAGGAAATGCAGCTCGCCTTCGTGTATTGCGAAGGGACTTATATCCTTTGTGAAGGTGACGAACTGCGTTTCGAGGTGAGTTCAAGCGAGTTCGAAGAAACGGCAGTGGCTGAGGCCACGATGCCTTACACGCCTAACGTGGTCAGTTTCGACACCATACGTATTGACAGAAACGCCGATGAGTATGACAGGATGACCATCTATTTCTCCCTTGTGATTGACGATGCTGCCGGCAAGGATTATTACAATCTCTTCCCCAAAGAAGGTATGGATGGTTTCTCTTCCACCGATCCGGTCTTTGCCGACTTTATGAACATCCAGCATGTGGATGATCTCTTTGGAGGCGGTGATTACTATGCGCGTGGTCCTTACAACCTGTTCGACGACTCGTATTTTGACGGAAACAGATATACCGTGGCATTGAATACGAACATCTACTCCGAAGTGTTCTACGAGCCATTTGTGTTGGAAGTGTCGAAGGTGGATTATGGCCTGTACCAGTTCAAGAAGTCGTACTCTTCTTTTGTGACCATCGATGACGGACCGATAGGTCTGTTCACTGAGCCATCCCAAGTGTATTCAAACGTGAAGAACGGCGTGGGTGTGGTCTGCGGACAAAGCCAGCCCGTTATCATGACGATTGATTTGACTGAGAATCAGTAATCCTAGAAGGGGATGTTGGCGTTGATGTTGGTGAAATGATGATAAAAGATTACTTTTTATGAGAAACACTTGCATTATTCAAAGTAAAGTGTGTAATTTTGCAGTAAAATTTCAAAATAAGCCATGTTAGTAGAGTTTTCAGTTACCAACTATCGTTCCATTGGGGAGAAACAGACCTTGAGTTTGACGCCTGCTCCAAAACAAAAGGAGTATCCGAAGAATATCATTTCCGAAAACCAGTTCTCTGCACTGAATGTCATTGCCATCTATGGCTCGAACGCCAGCGGCAAGTCGAACCTGCTACGTTGCATCAGCGTGATGGATGAGATTGTACATATCTCATCGCGGACCTCTTCAACTACGAAACTGCCCTATGATCCTTTTGCGTTGAAAGAGGGTTATTTGGACAAACCTACCGAGTTTGAGGTTGTTTTCGTAGCCGACGAAAAACGCTACCGCTATGGGTTTTGCTACAACCAATCCAGCATCATCCGCGAATGGCTCTATCGGAAGAACGTGGGGCGCGAGGTTCCTTTGTTCCTTAGGGAAGACGATGTCATCGATGTCCGTTCAGGCTTCCAAGGAAGCAAGAAGCTGATTGACACCGCCGTTGAGGCCACCCGCAACAATGCCCTGTTCCTGTCGCAATGCGACTCGCTCAACGTAGAGGAAGCCACTATGCTTATGGCTTGGTTCAACACCCTGCATGTCATCAATGGGCTTTACACGGAAAAGCATGAAGTCAGCACTGTTGAGCTTTGGCAACAAACCGCTTATCGTGAGAGGATCAACCAATACATCAACAGTATTGCCATGGATATCCAAGGTATCAACATCTCCATCAAGAAACTTAACGAAAACGACCTTCCGCCAGATATGCCTGCCCCAATGAGAGAGAATCTTGCTGGAATGTCGAAATACAATGTCCAATCCTTCCACCACACCTATTCCAAGGATAATGCGCCTACAAACGAGTTCATCTCCTGGGACTTCGACAAGCATGAGTCAGAAGGATCGAAAAAGGCGCTTCAGTTGTCGGGTCCCGTCTTGAGTGCCTTGATGAACGGTGAGATTCTGGTGATTGATGAGATGGAAGCAAAACTTCACCCCATCATCACCTTAAATATTATCGATATGTTCCTTGACTCGAATTGCAATCCCAAACACGCACAACTGGTTTTTGCCACCCATGACACCAACCTGCTCAGCTATTCAAAACTCCGCAGAGACCAAATCTACTTCACCGAAAAGAACAAATGGGAAAGCACTGAATTGTTCTCGTTGTCTGACTTCGTGTATTTTAACGAGAAAAACGGAGAAATCATCGAAGAAAAGGAACGGAAGGACACTGACAAGGAAAGACGGTATTTGGAAGGCCGATATGGTGCCATCCCCTTTTTGGGCGATTTCAAGAACCAAATCAACAGACTGTTATGGCAAAGAGAGGAAAACTAAAGGAGCGACCTAAAGAACTATACGTGCGTCCTCAGAACATACGCCATTACAAAGAGTTTTTCTTGATTGTGTGCGAAGACGAAAGCACCGAGCCTGCCTATTTCCGAAAGGTGTTTCAAGAGAAGTTTGAGGAGCTACTTCCTAAGGACACCATTAGGATTGAGACTGTTGGGACGGGAAGAAATTCATTGGGGGTGGTGGAAAAAGCCGTAGAAGAAAGGATATCTAGGACTGAAATCGTCCCCAAGGTCATCGACTACGTGTGGGCAGTGTTCGACAAGGACGACTTGGACCAAAACGAAACCACTGCCAAAAGGTTTGAGGAGGCTTTTTCGGTTGCCGCCGCCAACGATATCAACATTGCCTACAGCAATGAGTGTTTCGAGTTATGGCTGTTGCTCCACTTCGTGAATGTCAACAATTCCAAGCCCATTCCACGAAAAGTAATGGAGGGCGTTGACAAGTCTTCATGTCTCTATGGCATGTTGGAGGCTGCCATCAACAAAGGCCGCACGCCCGAACAGCAAATCATTTATGACCACGCGCATCATTCCAAACCCTTCATTAGCGTGGAAGGTCTTATCGACATCATCATAAAATCAGGTGACGAAGCCAAAGCCATTGAAAGAGCAGGAGCCTTGGATGCTTCCCAACAAGGCAAGAAACCCATTGAGGCCAATCCTAACACAACGGTTTATAAGCTAGTGAAGGAATTACGGGAGTGGCTGGAGTTTTATGGGCAATAGAAATAACAGGAAAGATAGTCTTTTTTTGATTGAATAATACTTTCTCAATCAGTTAGACTATGTTTTTGAATTTCGCAAGTTTTTTGTCGATTTTTTTTCATCCGAAAAATCAACTTTTTTGAGGAGATTAATTCCATCTAAGTACTCGAAATCGACAAGCGACCTGGGAAACGCATCTAATATGCCTGCTTTAGGAAATAACATATAGTACCACTCATTGGGAAAGTTCTAATTTGTTATTATTGTTTTGTTTTCAAAGGAATCATTCTTCATTGTAAAACGCCATCACTTTGCAGCGGTATAGATACTCATATTTCGCCTGCAACAGGCTTGACTCCGCTTTGTAGAGGCGGTTCTTGCTCTCGTTGAGTTCCATCAGGGTGGTCTTGCCCGCCTCGAAGCCGGCTTGCGCATATTCGTAGGCGAGTTGCGACGACTTCAGGCTGTTTTCGGCGGCCACATACTTCTCCTTAGCGGCCACGGCGTTGTAATAAGCCTGCTGGATTTCCTTCTTCAGCTGCTTGCTGGTGTTTTCGATATTCAGCTGCTGGTTCTCGATACCCAGTTCGGTCATCTTCACACGATATTTGGTCTGCATACTGTTGAAAATCGGGATGTTGAGCGACAAGCCCAGCTGGGTGCGACCGTTAGTCTTCAGTTGTTGCGAGAAGGGGATGTTGGCGTTGTCGTTGGTGAAATAATGATAATACCCGTTGGAATAGCCTCCGTAGAAACTCAACGAGGGGTACCAGGCCGACTTGGCCGCCTTCAGGTCGTAATGAGCCTGCTGTAAGCGCAGTTGGGCGGCCAAAATCTCGGGCTGGTGGTTCAAGGCATGTTGTATCGTGTTTTGCGGCGAGGTCAGCGGCAACTCGTCGCTTATGAAAGACTCGGGTGCTACCACGTCGAAGTCTTCTGTGTTGTCGATTTCCAGTGCTTGTGCGAGGTCTAATAGCCTGAGCATAAGGTTATTCTGTGCCTCGGTGAGGGAGGCTTTGTCGGAAGCCACTTGAGCGGCGCTTTCATAGACATTCGACTCGGGAAGACGACCCACCTCAAACAGTTCTTGGGTGCGCTGATGTTGGCTTTGAGAGAGTTCCAGCTGTTTTTCAGCCACGCCTTTCAGCTCCTTGCAATAGATGACTTCCATGTAGTATGCCATGATGGCCAAGCGCAGCTCACGTTTGGCCGCTTCGAGGTCCTGGGTGGTGGCTTGAAGGTTCAACTGATTGGCTTTGTTGGTGTTGTAAAGGTTTAATCCCTGAAACAAAGGCACGGAGACGCTGAGTCCCACCGATGCTGACGAGGAGTTGTCGGAGACATACACGCCGGTGTAGGAGGGCGACTGTCCGAAGCCGAATCCTTCGGAGGCACTGGCATTAACAGAAGGCAGCCAGGCATTTTGGCTCATCTTGAGCTGGTAGTCGGCGTTTTGCTGTTGCAGCTGGCTTTGGAGGATATTTACGTTGTGTTCCATGGCATAGTCGATGCACTGCTGCAAGGTCCAGGGCTGTTGGGCTTTCACCGTGAAAGCCATCACCAATAATGCCGATATAATGATGATTCTTTTCATGGTCACTTATTTAAATATTAACATCGAAAATAGATTTTTTATTTTAACATCGAAACACTCGAAAATAACAAAATTTTTCGTGTTTTTCGATGTTCATTCATTCTCTTGTTTACCCCTTTGTTTATTTTAACATCGAAACACTCGAAAATAACAAAATTTTTCGTGTTTTTCGTGTTTTTCGATGTTTACCCCCCCTTTTAGTCTTTGTTTACCACTTCGTTACCGCGGATCTTGTCACCAACGTTCAAGCCTTCGGTGACCACGATGTTGACACCATCGGAGAGACCCACCTTGACGGCTTGTTTCTCAAACTGTTGCGGTTCCTCTTCTTTGATACAACGATACACGTATGTCTCGCCATCTTCATAGCTGATACAGCTCTCGGGGACAACCACGGCACCGGAGGCACGGTCGAGGATGATCTCGGCGTTGGCGGAGTAGCCAGCACGGACAAACACGTCATCAGGAAGGATGGCTTTGGCGCGCATCTCGAAGAAAACGGCACCGCTCTCTTGGGTACCCTTTGGGGCGATATATTCCAACTCAGCATCGAACTTGCGGTCGTTCATAGCCCCGATGGTCAGTGTCAGCGGCATCCCCTCGTGAATCTTACCCACCTCGGTCTCATCGAGTTTACCTTTGAAGATCATGTCTTTCATGTTGGCGATGGTAGCGATGGTGGTTCCGTCGTTGAAGGTGTTCGAGTTGATCACCGAGTTTCCCACCTTGACGGGGATGTCGAGGATCATGCCGGAGATGGTGGCTTTGATTTTCGTGTTGCTGTATCCCGTCGCGCTCTTTGAGATGCCCTCTTTGATGATGTTCAGCTGGTCCTTCGCGTTGCTGTAGCACTCCTTGGCTTGTTGGTATTCGAGTTGCGACTTCTCAAATTCCTCGGCGGAGATGAGGCCTTTTTGTTTCAGGCTCTCCTGGCGTTTAAAGGTTTTCTCCACGTTGTCGAGGTTGAGTTTCGACACCCTGACCTGCGACTCGGCGGCGGAGAGGCTGCTCACGTCGGGGATGACCTTCACCACGGCGATGACCTCGCCCTGTTTGACGGGTTGTCCGGGCTCTTTGAGGATCTCAGAGATGATGCCTGACACTTGCGGTTTCATCGCGACCTCGTCGCGCGGGTCAATTTGTCCTGTGACTACCGTGGTTTTCTGGATGGTGTCGATGTGCGCTTCCACCACCTCATAAACAATGGTTTCGGGTTTCGATTTCTTGAAGAGATAAATGAATGTCCACACGACACCAATTCCTAACAAGATGAAAAACAAGATTTTGAAAAATTTCTTCATGGTATGATTATTTTAATTTGTTTTCTCCTTTGGCCTCACCTCTCGGCTCTAGGCCTCACCCCCCGGCCTCCTCTCCACGGGAGAGGGGGAGCATTCTTCCCTGGGCCTTTTCTACCGAGATTAAACCCCTAACCTCACCCCCCGACCCCCTCTCCACAGTGGAGAGGGGGAGCGTTCTACCCGGGGATTTTCTACCGAGGTTAAACCCCTACCGGGGTAGCTCCCTCTAAATTCTAAATTCTCTTTCTACCGAGGTTAAACCCCTATCCGGGGTGGCTCCCTCTAAATTCTAAATTCTCCTTCTACTGAGGTTAAACCCCTATCCAGGGTAGCTCCCTCTAAATTCTAAATTCTAAATTCTCAATTCCCCCTATTCCTCCCTAATGGCATCAATGGCTTTGATTTGAATGGCTCTCCAAGCTGGCAACACACCTGCCAGAAGGCCAGAAACGATGACTATGATAGTAGCCGCAACCGCAGCCTTGAAGCTCATATAGGGATCTTGGAACATGGCATCGTCAGTGGGCATGTTGGATGTAATCATTTCCACAATAGCCATGATGCCTACACCGATGCACAGACCTACCAGTCCTGCTAAGGTGGTGAGTAACAGGCTCTCCGAAAGTACTTGACCGATGATGTTCTTCGGCTTGGCACCGATGGCGCGTCGCACGCCGATTTCACGGGTGCGTTCTTTCACGGTCACCAGCATGATGTTACTTACGCCGATTATGCCCGACATCAAGGTGCCCAGGCCCACAATCCAAATCAGGAGATGGATGCCAAAGAACAAGCCTTTGAAGGCTTTGAACATCTCCATGAGGTTGAAGGAATTCATGGCATCAGTGTCGGTGGGGGAGATGTCGTGCCGCTGTTTGATAAACTGCATGATATCCTCCTCGATGTCGGGGAGAGGAGTGTCGTCGTCGGCCACCAAAGCAAAGAAATGGATTTTGTCGCCTAAAGCGAATACTTGTTGCATGGTGGTGTAGGGCAGGATGACCGACTCGTCGATGGTGCCGTTGATATTGACATTCTCTGTGTAGGAGCGAACCACACCCACCACTTGGAAATAGATGCCATTGACTTTTACCATTTTACCCAAAGGATTCTCACCTTTCTCAAACATGGTTGAATACACTTTCTTACCCAGGATGCACACTTTTCGGTTATTGGCAATGTCGGTATTGTTAAGGAAACGCCCTTTCAGAATTTTCGATCGTTCGATTTCGTTGTATTCAGGCATCACTCCTTTTACCGAGAAGCTGCCGCCTCGGTTGCTATAAATCACGTTCTTGTCCTCGTTCGACCACACTGTGGCTTCTGGTGAGATTGCCTTGATGCAAGGGAAAGCATCTTTAAGTGCTTTTAAATCATTAAGTTGCATCGACCAAGAGCGGCCTTTTTGATAGCCTTTGTAAGGTTCGCTTGTTTCATCGGTGAAGAAGAATCCTGTGTTGGGTGTGACGCCTTCCACTTGTTTCATCAGTCCATTCTCGAAACCATTGCCCGTTGAGGTGAGTACCACAAGCAGGAAGATGCCCCAAAACACGCCAAAGGCCGTTAACAGACTACGGGTCTTGTTGCGTGTGATGGTTTGCCAAATCTCATGTATGCCGTCGAAGTCGAACATGGTTTCAGAGTTTTATCGGTAATTCATTGCTTCAATAGGTTTGATTTTCACTGCATTGCGAGCAGGGAAGAAGCCGGCGAAAACACCGCATACGATGAGCAAGGCCGTAGCCATCAGCACAATGCGGATGTCAATGCTGGGCACGATGTTCAGCGAGATGGAGTTGCCTTCCTGAATCTTGCTGAGGAGGCCTCCACTGGCTTCAGCCACCACCATGCCGAGCCACATCCCGATGTAGCCAAATATCGTGGTGATGATCATGGATTCGATGACTATAGAGGTCAAGATGGAACGTGACTTGGCGCCGAGTGCCTTGCGGATGCCAATCTCGTTGGTGCGTTCCTTCACGGTGATGCGCATGATGTTGCTCACACCCACGATACCCGAGATGAGCATGGCGAAACCGATAATCCAGATGAAGAGTTGCAAAGTACGGAAAATCTTCATGGTTTGGAGGTACTCCTCTTGTCTGCTGCGGATGTAAACAGCAGAGGTGTCATCGGGGTCGAACTCATGCAAATGTGCCAGTTGGGTTCGCAGATAATCGGTGAAAGCCTCGTTATCTTCTTTGGTTTCCAAGCCTTGGACGGTGAAATTCAACATCCAGTATTTGCTTTGTCGGGTGATTTTTTTTAAAGTGGAGAAAGGCACATAGCCTTCGCCGCTATCGGAACGTCCCTCTCCTTTGCAAACTCCTACGACATTGAAAGCCATGCTGTTGATGATGATAAAATGTCCGAGCGGGGAGCTGCCTTCCTCAAAGAGCTTGTCGCGCAGATTCTCGTCGATGACGATGAACTTCTCGTTGTTTTTTTCATCCAGCTCATTGATGAAGCGCCCTTCCAATATTTTGACGTTGTTGATTTCCTTGAAGACAGGTCTCACGCCACTCATGAAAATGCTGCTTGATTGGTCGTTGAAGGTGGCAAAGCCATTGGAATAGATTCGGGGCGACACCTGTCCCACTTGCCTCATTTCGGTTTCCAGAAAGCGTATATCTTTGTCGTTAAACATGATGGAGCGGTTGGTGCCGTGTCCCTTGTAAGGTTTGGAGGTCTCGCCGCTATAAATCATGTAAACGTTGATTCTCTGGTCGCTGAACTCCTCGCTGACACCGTTCATAAGCCCGTTGCCTGCGGCGAGCAACACGATGAGGATGAAGATGCCCCATGAGATGGAGAATCCCGTGAGGAAAGTCCTCAACTTGTTGCGGCTTAATGCCATGAATATCTCGCGCCAGAAGTCCATTATTTAATCTCCGTGTTAAAGTCGATGAGTTCAGGGTTGTTGATTTCTATATTCTCGATGACACCATCTTTCAAATGGATGATTTTGTCGGTGCGCAAGGCAATGCCTTTCTCGTGGGTGACGATGACCATGGTGATGCCCGTTTGGTTCACCTCACGGAGGATCTGCATCACCTCGGCGGAGGTCTTGCTGTCCAAGGCACCGGTGGGCTCGTCGGCGAGGATGACTTTAGGTTGGGTCACCAAGGCACGGGCCATGGAGACACGTTGTTTTTGACCGCCAGAGAGCTCGTTGGGGTAGTGGTCGGCCCATTCTTTCAGTCCAAAACGCTCCAAGTATTCCATGGCGAGTTGGTTGCGTTTCTTGCGACTCACGTTCTGATAATATAAAGGCAAGGCTACGTTTTCCATAGCCGTCTTGAAAGGGATGAGGTTGAACGACTGGAAGATGAATCCAATGGTGCGGTTGCGCATGTCGGCGGCCTCGTTCTCGCTGAGGTTCTTCACCAGCTTGCCGTTGAGGTAATAGTCGCCCGAGTCGTAGTTGTCCAAAATACCTAATATATTAAGTAAGGTGGATTTCCCCGACCCTGAGGCTCCCATGATGCTGACCATCTCACCCTCCTCCACGTTGAGGTTGATGCCTTTCAACACGTGAAGTGGTTGGGCGCCAAAGTAAGTCTTATTGATGTCTTTTATTCTAATCATCTCAAGAAGTTCCTTTTACCTTTATTATAAGACTCAAATTTTGTCTTTTTGTTACATCTTTTTAAAACTATTTTTAAAAAATATAGTGTATTAGTTTACTATCACACTGCAAAGGTACATGTTTTTTTGATATGTGCAAGAAAAAAAATAAGAAACTATAAACAAAAAATCAAAACAGCTTCTTAACTTTGCCCAAATTTCAAATACAGTATGGTTATCATGAAAAGAGTTCTTCTATCACTTGCCATCCTTTTATCATCTGTGATGGCCTTTGCTGGAGAGGGAATGTGGATTCCGATGTTGCTTCAGCACAACGAAAAAGAGATGCAGGAGATGGGTATGCGCATCACTGCCGACGACATTTATTCTATTAATCACAGCAGCTTGAAAGACGCCATTGTGCTTTTTGGTGGCGGTTGCACGGGCGAGATTGTCAGCGACTTGGGCTTGTTGCTCACCAACCATCACTGCGGTTTTGACCATATCCAGAAACACAGCTCGGTGGAACACGACTATCTCACCGATGGCTTTTGGGCATACGATCGCTCTCAGGAACTGCCTTGTCCCGGCTTGAAGGTCACCTTTTTAAGGGAGATGCGCGAGGTCACCGAAAAAGTCACATTCAACGTGAACGATGACATGGAGGAAGCCGAGCGTCAGAAGCTGATTAACGAAAATATCAAGAAACTTGTCGCTGATATTGAGAAACAGACTCCTTACAAGGTTTCTGTAGTGCCGTATTTCCTTGGAAATGAGTATTATGTGCTTCTGAATGAGATATATACCGACGTGCGTCTGGTGGGTTGTCCCCCGAGCAATATTGGCAAATTCGGAGGCGACACCGACAACTGGGTTTGGCCCCGTCATACTGGCGACTTCAGTATCTTCCGTGTATATGCCGATCAGGACGGTCATCCCGCTGACTACAGTGTCAACAACATCCCTTATAAACCCGCCAAACATCTGGAAATCTCGTTAAAAGGCGCCGAGGAAGGCGATTTCGCTTTTGTGTTCGGTTATCCCGCCCGTACCAGCGAATATCTCCCTGCTGTGGCCGTTGACCAAGAAGCCAATGTCATCGATCCCATCGCGGTGAACTTACGAGGCAAGATTCTCGATATTTACAACACATACCAAGAAAAAGACAAGAAAGTGCGCATCCAGTATGCCTCCAAACATGCTGGTTTGGGCAATGGCTGGAAGAAATGGATGGGGGTCACCGAGGGTATCAACCACTTCCATGGCGTGGAGAAAAAGCGTTCTTTTGAGAAAACGTTCCAAGAATGGTGCAATGCCAGCAGGCAACGCTATCTTTATATCAACTTGCTAAAGAATTTTGAAGAGAGTTACAAAGAGTTAGAACCTTATCGTGTGGCTTATACCTATCTCAGCAACGCGGGTTTGAACATCGAGATTTTCGACTTTGCCGGGAACTTCAACCGATTGTCGCAAGTCACGAAAGACACCCCTCAGGAAGACATCGACAAGATGATTGCCTCGCTGAGAAACACCACGAAGACTTTCTTCAAAGACTATTATCAGCCCATCGACAAAGAGGTGGCCCGAACCATGCTCACCGAGTATCTGTTGCATCAGCCCGCCGATTTCCGTCCCGACTTCTTAAACGGCATCAATTATGTGAACGGCTATGTGGACGAACTCTTCGAGAAATCGATATTCGCATCAGAAGAAAAGGTGAATGCTTTTTTGGATGAGTTTAAAGTAAAGAAGGCCAAGAAGTTACAAAAGGATCCCGCCTTACAAGCTTATCAAAGCATGATGAAGTTTTACCTTGAGAAACTCAATCCGGAGATGGCTCCTATCAATGAGAAACTCGCCCGTATGCAGCGTCTTTACATGAAAGGACAGATGCTCATGGAACCTGAACGCCGTTTCTCGCCTGATGCCAACTTCACGTTGCGCGTCACATACGGCAAAGTAGAGGGATTCAGGCCACAGGACGGAAAGTACTACCGTCATTTCACCACGTTGGAAGGTATTATGGAGAAAGAGAACCCCGACATCTATGACTATGTGGTGGAGCCGAAGCTGAAGGACTTGTATCGCAAGAAAGACTATGGCCGTTATGCCGATAAGGATGGCACCATGCATGTGGCTTTCACTGCCAGCGTGCACACCACAGGAGGCAACTCGGGCAGCCCGATTCTGAATGCGGACGGTCGGCTGTTGGGCTTGAACTTCGACCGCTGTTGGGAAGGCACCATGAGTGATTTGGTGTATGACCCCGACATCTGCCGTAACATCTCGGTGGATATCCGTTACGTGCTTTTCATCATCGACAAGTTCGCCGGAGCGAGAAACTTGATTGCCGAGATGGATATTGTGGAATAGGGATTTCTTAATTCATGAAAAAAAAACCGCTGGATGACATGAAACATCCAGCGGTTTTTTGTTACACACAGGAAACACAAAACAGATACAAATGAACCATTTTGATTTTCCTGAGGCAAGGAGCATTGTGGTTGTCGGTGACATCCACGGCGATTTTAACAAGTTGATCCACAAATGTTGTCTGCGTTACAAGCTCAGAAACACCTTGATTGTGGTGGCTGGTGACTGCGGCATCGGCTTTGAGAGAGCGGGGTATTACGATTACGTGTATGAGCGGAACCGCAAGTATTTGAGCGGCATGAACTGTTGGCTGGTGATGTTTCGCGGCAACCATGACAATCCTGCCTATTTCAACGGGCCTCACCGCATCAAGCATGAGCGTTTCATGACGATTCCCGACTATGCCGTGTTGACGGCTTGCGGTCATGTGATGCTGTGCGTGGGCGGTGCGGTCTCGTTGGACCGCGCGTTGAGGAAGAACAGCCCGTTCTACCATGTTACTGACCATTCGGAACCTCTGGAGCGGAACGTCTATTGGGAGGATGAGGCTCCTGTGTTCGACCGTGGGGTGATGGAAGAGATTGCCAAAGAGTATGAAATCGACACGGTGATCACGCACACCGCCCCTATGATTTGTGACCGCGTCATCAAGCAGGGCTTGTATTATTTCTCTGTTGATGACGACCGACTGCTTGCCGATGTGGAGGCGGAACGCGAAACCTTGGAAAGGCTTCGAGGATGTTTATTGGAGCAAGGACATCCATTGTGCTATTGGTTTTACGCCCATTTTCATCAAAGTTGGCATTATGAAATCGATGGAGTGATGTACAATATGTTGGATATCATGGAGTTTAGAGAAGTTCCTAAAAACGAGATGCTATGAGTCAGATACAAGATGTCAGGGTCTTTGCCCTTCGGTTATATGATATGGTTTGTGATTACCTGAACGGGTATTACGACGACACGGATGTGATGGCCATCAGTGTTTGTGAAGGTGATATCACGGTGGATGCCGATGATCCCTCAAACCTTTTGTTGAATGAGACTACGGTGACGTACAGTTTTAAAGATCTGGTTCGTATAGGAGACATCGGTTTCCTGGAGCCTGATAGCGACAAATTGGAGGCCATCGCTAACGGGTGGGTGATTTTGGAGTGAGCATAAACGGATTTTTCGTATTATTGCAATCTTTGCAATGATCGAGAACAAATGATAGCGTTTATTGATACCGAAGTTGGTGTTCAATCCAAAAAAGTTGCAGACTATGGAGCGGTAAGGGAAGACGGCGCAGTATTGCATACGCATTCCCAAGAGGAATTTTACCGTTTTGTTTCACCATGCGACACGGTATGCGGCCATAATATCATTGGCCACGACTTGAATTATATCACGCTGAAAAACAACCCGATCCTTATTGACACCTTGTATCTGTCGCCGTTGCTGTTTCCCAAGCGTCCATATCATCGTCTGGTGAAAGATGACAAGCTGCAAGTGGATGAGTTGAACAATCCAGCGAATGACGCTATGAAATCGCGTGATTTGTTTTATGATGAGATTGCTGCGTGGAAACAGCTTTCACCCGATAAACAAGAGGTTTATTATCAGCTTCTTCATGATACATCGGAGTTTAAAGGATTCTTTAAATATATAAAATATAATACTATAACTCAACGCTTTTGGTGGGGGTCGCTCTTGAAACCTCAAATTGACTGGGGTTCTTTGATTTTAAAAAGCTATCAAGGGAAATTGTGCAGTCATGCTGATTTTGCGACTATGGCGAGACAAAACCCAGTTGAGTTGGCCTACTGTCTGGCCGTGATTGGTGCCGACGACCTTTTTTCCATCACTCCAGCCTGGGTGATGCATCGCTATCCTCATGTGACTAATATGATGAACTTGCTTCGCAACCATTCGTGTGGTGACTGCGACTATTGTCATCAACAGCTGGATGCCCATTTTGGACTCAAAGCCTTCTTCGGTTATGACGAGTTCCGCACCTTTGATGGCGTGCCGATGCAGCAGCAAGCGGTGGAGTCGGCTATCCGGGGAGAGTCGCTGCTGACCATCTTCCCAACTGGCGGCGGGAAGTCACTCACTTTTCAATTGCCAGCCTTGATGGCAGGTCGTAATATGCATGGGCTGACGGTGGTCATCTCACCTTTGCAGTCGCTGATGAAAGATCAGGTTGATAATTTAGCTGCACGCGGTATCAGCGATGTGGTGACTATCAACGGTTTGCTGGATCCTATCGAGCGTTCGGTAGCTATCAAACAAGTAGCGGATGGCAATGCCAATCTGCTTTATATTGCGCCCGAGATGCTGCGATCCAAGACCATTGAGCGATTGTTGATGAACAGAAACGTGGTTCGATTTGTGATCGATGAAGCGCACTGTTTCTCAGCTTGGGGGCATGACTTTCGGGTGGATTATCTTTATATCGGCGATTTCATCCGTCATTTGCAAGAACAGAAACAACAAGACCAACCCATCGTTGTTTCATGCTTTACGGCTACCGCTAAGCAGAAGGTAATCAGTGATATCTGCGATTATTTTAGGGCAAAGTTAGGTTTGGAGTTGAAGGTGTTTGCTGCCAATGCTGAGCGCAAGAATCTTCGTTATTCAGTCCTTCATGGCGATACTCCCGAAGAGAAATACAATTTGTTGCGATCTTTGATTATCGGTCACGATTGTTCTTCGATTGTTTATGTGTCGCGTACCCGTCAGACTTTCGAGTTGGCCCAACATCTCAACAGTGACGGTGTTCATGCACTGCCTTTCAACGGCAAGATGGAAGCTGCCGACAAGGTGAAAAACCAGAATGCTTTCATGAGCGGCGAGGCACAGGTCATTGTAGCAACATCAGCTTTCGGTATGGGAGTCGATAAGAAAGATGTGGGGTTAGTGGTGCATTATGACATTAGCGATTCGCTCGAAAACTATGTTCAGGAAGCGGGACGTGCTGGACGTGACCCTCAGATGCAAGCCGAATGTTATGTGCTTTATGCTGACACCGATCTCGACAAGCATTTTGTCCTTCTTAATCAGACGAAGCTTAGTATCAGTGAAATACAGCAAGTATGGAAAGCCATCAAAGACCTCACGGCCAAACGCGAACATGTCAACTGTTCACCGTTGGAAATCGCCCGTCAGGCAGGCTGGGGAGAGGAAGTGGAGGATATAGAGACCCGCATCCGAGCGGCGATAGCGGCATTGGAAGATGCGGGTTTTATTCGGCGAGGCAGCAACTCACCCCATATATTTGCTACGGGCATCGCTGTGAAAAACATGGATGAAGCCCGTCGGCGGTTAAACTTGTCGCCACTATTCGACGAAAAGTCACGCGAAGAAGCCGCCCGTATCATCCACTCACTCATCAGTGCACGTGCAACTTCGGCTGGCCGGGGAGCGGAAGCCGAAAGCCGTGTCGATTATCTGGCGGATATCCTCGGATTGAGAAAAGAAACAGTAATCAGAAATATCAATCTTATGAGGCAGGACGGACTGCTGGCCGACAGCCTCGATATGCAAGCCTGGATTGCTAAAAACACCTCACAACGCCATCTTGATGTCATCTTGCGATTGGAGCGATTCCTGTTGCAGCATTTTTCGGAAGAAGGACGCCGTTTCAACTACAAAGAGCTGAACGAGGAAGCCATCAAAGCAGGTATAACCTATTGCAACATCAAGCGTTTGAGGATGTTGCTCCATTTTCTTACTTTGAAAGGGTATATCCACAAGCTGGAACATAGTGCCACTGGCAGTGTTTACATCCGCCTACAGGTTTCCCCCGAAGTGTTGAAGTCTCGTTTTGAACGAAGGACAGATCTCTGCCGGTTTATTGTTAACCAACTCAGTGCCAAACGCGAGGCTGACAAAGACATCACGCTGGTCAGTTTTTCCGAGGTGGACTTGTTGAAACAATATATAACCACTTGTTCACCGATGATGTTTTCCGATTATGAAAAGCCGACCATTGCCGATATCGAGGAGGCTTTGCTCTATCTTACTAAGACCGAGCTGATGAAGATAGAAGGTGGTTTTCTGGTCATCTACAACACTATGCAAATCGACCGTCTGGTAGATCGTCGAGCACGGTATGGCAAGGAACAGTACCGTTTGCTGGACGAGTTCTATAAGCAACGGATTCGCCAAATTCACATCGTGGGCGAATACGCCAACCTCATGGTGCGTGACTATGATGCCGCGTTGCGTTTTGTAAGCGACTATTTTATGTTGGACTTCCGCAAATTCATCAACAAATATTTCAAAGAAGAACGGAAGGCGCAGATTGACTGTAACATCACTCAAAATAAATTCAATCAACTGTTCGGTGTTCTTTCTGGGAGGCAGCTGGAGATTATCAACGACCGGCAATCGAAAACTATCGTGGTAGCTGCAGGACCCGGCAGTGGAAAGACAAAAGTTTTGGTACATAAGCTCGCTTCGTTGTTGCTGATGGAAGATGTGAAACACGAACAGTTGTTAATGCTTACCTTTTCGAGAGCCGCTGCCACCGAGTTCAAGAAACGACTTATCGAACTGGTGGGAAAAGCTGCTCATTTTGTGGATATCAAGACTTTCCATTCCTATAGCTTTGACTTGATTGGGAAACAAGGCAATTTGGAGGAAGCCGACAATGTAGTGCGACATGCTGCCGAGATGATTGAAAACGGCGAAGTGGAATCGTCGAAGATTGCCAAGAGCGTCCTGGTGATTGATGAGGCACAGGACATGGGAGCCGATGATTTCCGTTTGGTTCAAGCTTTGATGCGTCACAACGAGGAGATGCGCGTTATTGCCGTGGGCGATGACGACCAGAACATTTATGCTTTCAGGGGATCCAACTCCCAATACATGCAATCGCTTATGGGTGCTGAAGGATCCAAGTTGTATGAGATGACCGAAAACTACCGTTCCACACGCGCGGTTGTGGGTTGTGCCAACCGCTTTGTGCAGCGTATCCCCAACCGTATGAAAAGCCGTCCCATCGTTGCCGTCACCCAAGAACAAGGTCATGTCGAAGCACCCAATAGTTTTCAATTTTCAACTTTCAACTTTCAATTTAACGGCACTACCGCCATCCTTACCCGTACCAATGAAGAGACCCTTCAGGTGGCCTATGAATTGGAGCAGCGAGGCATCCATGTCACGGTGGCTCAGTCGATGGGAGGCTTCCGTTTCGGCAACCTCGCCGAGGTGCGCTATTTCCTCAAGCAATTAGATAATATTTCAACCCCTCAAACGAACACAATCTCTAATCTCTCACCTCTCATCTTTAACCTTTCTCAGTGGGACGAAGCAAAGCGGCGTACCCTCAAAACCTATTCCGCCAGCAAGTGTTTAGATGTGATGCGGCATTTCTTTGCTGATTACGAGGCGACTCATAAAGTTTTTTATCGCAGTGACCTACAAGAGTTTATTTTGGAGTCGAACATCGAGGATTTTATCACTGTCGATGGGAATTCGGTGTTTGTCAGCACGATACACAAGGCCAAGGGGCGTGAATTCGACACGGTTTATCTAATGTCGAAGGTGCCGGACGAGACTCATGTTGAGGATATACGTTCCTATTATGTGGGGTTGACTCGTGCCAAGCGCAACCTTTATCTTTTGTTGAATCCATCGATGCAGTCATCTTCGGTGTCGATGGCACTGACCATGCATGATGTGTGGCTTGATTTCTGCAAACCCCGCAAGGACATTATCCTTCAGCTCCGCAGTGGCGATTCGTTGACTTATCGCGATGGTTTTCTTTTTAATGGACAAGACCTTTGTGTAGCAGCTCTATCCGCAATGGGTAAAGAAAAACTGAAAGCATGGGAGGACAAAGGATATGCTGTTTCAAATGCCGAGGTGAGTTACACGTTGGCATGGCGACCTCAGGATTCAGACAAAGAATATGCGGTGTGTTTAGCCAATGTCGTTTTGAAAAACTCCAAGAAAGGCACTGACAATCAGATTAAATAATGATATAGATCACTATTTCTTGATCCTTTTAGCCAACCCTATGGCGCCGACGGGACAAACGAGGCGGCAGAGGTGACAACCCACGCATTTTGTTCCGATGATGTGGGGCTGACGGGTCTCGCTGTCGAAGTTGATGGCTTGGTGGCCACCGTCGCTACAGGAGATATAGCAGCGTCCGCAACCGATGCATCTATCGCGGTCAATGGAAGGGAAGACTTTGGTGTCACGGTCAAGGTCGGATGGGAATACGAATGATGGCAGTTGCTCGCCCACCAGGTCTTCAAGATGTTCGATGCCGCGTTCTTGCATGTAAGTCTGCATACCTGATACGAGGTCGTCGATGATGCGGTAGCCGTATTGCATCACGGCGGTACATACCTGCACGTTGCGGCAGCCGAGTTGGATGAACTCTAACGCGTCGTGCCAGGTCTCGATGCCGCCGATGCCGCTGAGCTGGACGTTCTTCATGATGGGGTTCTTCGCCATCTCGAGGATGTAACGCAGGGCGATGGGCTTGACGGAACGGCCACTATAGCCCGAAATGGTCCATTTATCACTCACCTTGGCTTCGGGGGTCATCGTCACGCTCTTGATGGTATTGATGGCTGAGATGGCATCGGCACCGGCGAAGTAAGCGCCCATGGCAGGTTGGTTGATCTGCGTGATGTTGGGTGTCATCTTCGGGATGACGGGGATTTTCACGTTGCGTTTCACGTAGGCTGTGTAGAAGGTCACCAGCTCGGCGTCTTGTCCCACGTCGCTACCCATGCCGGCGAGGCGCATCTGGGGACAGGAGAAATTCAGCTCCACAGCATCGCAGCCCGCGTCTTCTGCCATCTTGGCCAGCTCGATCCATTCTTCTTCATACTCGCCCATGATACTGGCCACCACGATTTTCGTCGGGTAGTTTTTCTTCAGTTGGCGCAGGATGTCGAAGTCCACTTCGTAGGGGTTTTCGCTCAGCTGTTCCATGTTGCGGAAACCGGCAAATGACGAGCCTTCGCGTATGGCATCGAAACGAGGCGACACCTCGCGAATATCTTGTTTGCAGATCGTCTTGTAGAAGACTCCGCCCCAACCAGCCTCAAAGGCTTTTGCCACCATCTCGTAGTTGGTGCAGATAGCCGACGATGCCAGGAAGAACGGGTTCTCGCAAGGAATCCCGCAGAAGGTGATGTTGAGGGAAGGGGAGAGGTGAGAGGTTAGAGGGGAGAAGTGGGAGGTAGCTAGTTTTAACTCGGCGATACGAATAGGACGATCGTAGTGAATGCAGGCTTTTTCTGCTTGTTGAAGGTCGTCATCGGAGCAGTCGCTGAGCCAACGCCAGGCGTTCTTTGCGTTGTCGAAACGGATGGCACGAATTGCCCGTGCTGGGTCGCCTTTGCCACACGCTTTCGAGCAAGGAGCGTCCTTGCACAGCAGGCAGCGTGCCGCCTCATCGTGGATGAAAAGTTCGTTGTGTTTCATGGTGCGAAAATAAAAAAAACAAAACAGCTTCAAAATACATGACAAAAATTAATCATACGCCTCGATGGATATTGTATGGCCGAAGTCCTATTGATTTGATGGAGGATTTGCCCCTTAGCTCTTCAGCGCCCCGTATAGAGATAGGTCCTAACATGCGGGCAAAAAATACTTCGTATTATACCGATTTGTATATTCAATACAGAAAAGAAAACCCTGAAGCGAAAGACTACACTTATAAGAAACTTAGACAAAACATTTCTAATCTATTATTCTCATTGGTATTTTGCCATCGAAATAGTACGAAATTCAAGCAATCAAGCCGTAGCAATGGTAAAAAGATGTATAGTTCTCTATGATTTAACCCTGTTAAGGGTCAAAAAGTATATAATTGCCAAAACAGTTGATATTTAAAAGCAAAAAAATGGCAAAGTCCGCCAAATTATGTTAGTTTTGCAACATGTCCGAACATTGGGAGATATATGCTGACTGGAATCCGTGGCATGGTTGCACCAAGATCAGCCCTGGGTGTAAATACTGTTATGTATATCGGCAGGATAAGATGTATGGCAGCGAGATTTCCAGCAGTGAATGCCGCAAGACGGGTAATTTCAATCTCCCATTCAAACGGAAGCGCGACAAGTCATGGAAGATTGAGAGCGGGAAGGTCGTTTTTACCTGCTTCACCTCGGATTTTCTGTTGAAAGACGCTGATTTGTGGCGACCTGAATGTTGGCAGATGATGCGCCGCCGAAGCGATTTGTGGTTCTTTTTCTTCACCAAACGCATCGACCGTTTTATGGAGTGCATTCCCGACGACTGGGGTGACGGCTATGACAATGTCATCGTTGGCTGCACGGTCGAGAACCAAGAGATGGCCGATTACCGTTTGCCCATCTTCCTGTCGTTGCCCATTAAGCGCAAGAGCATTATTGCCTCGCCTTTGCTCACGGCCATGGATCTCACTCCTTATCTGAATGACACCATCGATGAAGTGTCGGTGGGAGGTGAGTCAGGCGTTGATGCCCGTCCTTGCGACTACGACTGGGTTCTTGCCCTTCGGGAGCAGTGTATTGCCAAGGACGTTGCTTTCCGTTTCCACCAGACAGGTGCTCATTTTATCAAGGATGGCAGGATGTACCGTGTGCCTCGTTGCTACCAGCTCAGCCAAGCCCACAAAGCCAACATCGATTACAAAATCGGCAAGTACCTTGTTCCCGAAACGGTGAAGTTCCAGTGGAGGGATGAGGATTATCATGATTAAAACAATGGAAGGAAGATGCAAAAACTTAGAAGTAGAAGGTTAGCATCACAACACACCAATAATGATGTTCCATACTAAAAACCGCAGGAACTTGCCGATGAGGAGCAATGCCATGGTGCCGAACGGCTTGGCTTTATAGAAGCCCAGAGCCAAGGTGATGATGTCGCCCACGATCGGTACCCAGGCGAGGAGGGCGAGCCAGATGCCATAGCGATCCACCTTTTCTTTTTGTTGTTCCAGCTTTTCGGGCTTGACCTTGAACCATTTCTCGATCCATTCCCAGCGGCCTATTCTTCCTATCCAGTAGGTAGAGACGCTTCCGAGCCAATTGCCAAGGGTACCCACGATGAGACAGGCCACGGGATTCTTTGTGGCCACCAGCACCGCGATATACAGCGCACTCGAGCTGATCGGCACGATGGTCGCCGCCAGGAAGGTGCCTATGAACAAGCCCAACAGACCGAGACTTTCCAACCAGGACATAGGATGTGATTTTAGGTGCAAAAATAGGGGAAATGTTCAGAAAAATTGCTATCTTTGCTTTTTTGAAAACCACAACTTTTTTCATCATGACACAGATTGAACGCATCACCCGGATGGAAGCACTTCTCGACAAGAGTGAGGAGGTCATCAAAAGATTGGAAACTGCCCTTGAGGATTTTAATGATTTACAGCCAGATATTGCTGAGTTGGACGATTATTGCGGCTCACCCGATTGGCGCACCGACTACGAATCAGACGAGGCGGGTCTGTTGCCTGCCGACCTCAAGCGCGGTGTGCTCAGCGAGGATGCACTTTGGAACCTATTGGAGGATTACCAGCGGTTGATGGAGAAGATTTCGAAGTAGAGCATTGTAATAAAAAAGGTGAAGTAGAACACCGAATTACACTAAAAACACGAAATCTCTGTCTCTTTCGGAGGGTGACTCCCAAGGTCGAGAACCTCGTCTGAGAATCGCGTATTTCACGGCGGCCTCGTATCTCCTTTTGAATATAAGAAGAAGATGGCCGCGTTTTTCACTCTCAAATGAAGAAGCTTAAGGATTATTTATCTCTTCTTTTTCGTGTAGTAGATATTCATACTCTGTGCCTATCAGGCTTTCCGGATCATATTCCTTTCGGTAATCCATGATATAGAAAGCTATTGATTCGGGATAGATCTTCCAATAGGCTCTGCACACTTGTTTGTATAGTTGCAGCATTCTTTCATTGCCCGCAAACATCAGGAGCCAGTCGAGCATTCGCTCCACCTCGTTTTTTGTTGCCATGCGGTTGCATAAATCATCTACCAAAGGGGTATATACCACAACTGCATGATCTTGAATAGTCTTCATTTGCTGGATTAGCGGTTCCAGTTGTTTCACCAAGTCGTCAAATTTCGAGTCTGCTTTTTCTTTTGGTTTTTCCATTGTTATCGTTTTTTTGTATTCATCTAATTTAATGTATATAAAATAGTATAAATGTTTCATTGAAATTAAAATAATATATTAATATATGAAACATTATAGTATTTATTGATACTTGTAAATGAAATTGAAAAAAACATAAGAAAACCATGACACCAACACTTGTGAATAACTGATTAAGTGGGATTGTTGAAAAATAACAACTTAATTAACAAAGAAAATATTAGAAGTATTCGGAAAATTGTTGTATTTTTACACATTTAAACCAATTACGGCTATGGACGGATTTAAAAACCTAGAAATCAATAATTTCAGAGGCATTGAGCATTTAAACATTGATGAGTTTTCTCGTGTCAACGTCTTTCTTGGGCAGAACAATTCGGGTAAAAGTTCGGTTTTGGAGGCCATCCACCTGCTTACAGGCATGGCCAACCCCGATACGCCCCAAGATTTGAACAGAATCCGCTCACGGAATTTCTATACTATTTTCAAGGACATCTTTTATCTGTTCCATAATATGGACATAAAAACCCCACCAGAAATCTATGCTCAACAGGTTGATGGTGATGAAAGGTGGCTCCGTCTAAACATGGCATACGTTTTCGATGAACAATCTTTTTCGACTCAAGCAAGTGGATTGAACGGAACGCTTCCCATGTCGGAAACGAAGACTTTTATGAACACCTTGGAAATGCAATTCGGTATTGGTTCAAAAGGTGAGACAAAAACATACCAAAGTTCCATTACTGTTAGACCGGATGGCATGGTGTCAAACAAAAAGATGAGCGAAAACTACTTGGAAAAATATCAAACCGCCTATCTGACAGCCGATTTATGGGGGATTAATCTTGCCGCTACGCTTTCTGAACTTTTCAAGCGCAAACAAAAAGATGTTGTGTTAAAGCGTCTGGTTCATTTCGACAATCGAATCACCGACATTGATATCTTACAGGATGACATTTATGTCGATTTCGAGAACATGACGGAGAAATTGCCGCTCCGAATGGCGGGCGATGGTATGCGCCGTTACCTGAACATCGTAGCCGCTTCTGCCAATCCGATGAACAACATCATCTTGATTGACGAAATCGACAACGGCTTGCATTATTCCGCCTACAAGAAACTTTGGGAAGCCATCTTTGCTTTAGCGACCGACACCAATAAACAGGTCTTTGTGACCACCCACAGCAAGGAAACACTTTACCGCTTGAACGAGATGCTTGAAGAACATTCGGAGTATCAGGATGCGCTGCGGCTCTATACGATTGAAAACACCAAACTGAAAGGGCATCAAGCTTATAAATATACCTACGAAGGACTTGCAGAAGCGTGTAATAATGACATTGAAATCAGAAGCGTTGTGTTATGAAAGGCTTGTTCACCATATATGTAGAGGGCATTGCTGATGTGGTAT
>JAEEII010000096.1 GCA_016281295.1 Bacteroidales bacterium | reverse complement strand
TGTCGTCAGACTGTTCACAGAAATGATAGCCGTCGTATTGCTGTTTCAACATGGCAATCATTTCATCGAAGGAGCAATGGTATTTTTGCGCAAGTTCTTCGATTTCTGGAGTGAAATGATCCAGTATTTCTTTCTTGGTGATGCCACAAAGCGCAGCGTATTGAGGCAGCATGGAGATGTTGCGAAGGTTGTTGATGGTGGAAAAAATGCTCAATTGGCTGAATTTGGTAATGCCCGTGATAAAGACGAATTGCTCGTCGGCATCACAGACCTTGACCATCTGGTAAAACTCCTGCATGATTCGTCGCACCTCTTTCAGCACCTCGGGTTGATGAAGGTAGTCGAGCAGGGGAGCATCGTATTCATCGAGGATAATGACCGTCTTTAATCCGGTTTGTTGATTGGCACGTTTGATAAGTCCCGCAAAACGTTTGCCAGGTGTGCTTTCCTCAGGGTCGCTTCCATAAACGGCTTCAAAATCTTTCAATTGAAGCTCTATGGCTCTGGAGATCTCTTGAGTGTTGGGCTGGTTCTTGCATCTGCTCATGTCGAAATGCAGCACAGGATATTGTTTCCAGTCCTTTTCCAATTCACCCATGGCCAAACCCTCAAACAAATCTTTTCTTCCTTGAAAGTAATATTTCAAGGTGCTGCATAATAGGCTTTTGCCAAACCTCCTCGGGCGGCTGAGGAAGACGAATTGTGATTCTTTCGTCAAACGATAAATCAGGTCGGTCTTATCGATATAGACGCGTCCATCCTGACGGATGCGCTCGAAGTCGGCGATGCCTGCGGTGTAGAGTCTCATGGGTTCCATGGCAATGTCCTTTTTAGGTTGACGATGCAAAGATATAAACATTTTTTTAATCTGCAAGGATTATTTTATTGAATTATTTTCAATAGTAATTTGATGTGATTTTTTTGATGAAATGTTGTCATTCAAAAAGAATGTGTAACTTTGTCACGTCTTGATGTGCCCATCACGGCATGTCAACACAGACATACTGGAAGAAGGCGTTTGCCTTGCTTTGTTTTTGGTGGCTTTGAACCTGAGAAATTCAACAAGTGTAATACAAAAACATTGCAGAGGTAGATGCCCCGCGATTTACGCGTGGGTATCCCCATCTGTTTGTTGTATTACACGGGTTTCTCAGGACCTAAAGCTACAAATGGACAGAAAAAGGATACCACGCGTTCTTTTTGTATGTAGCATCTTTTAGTCAAATGTTACATCAAAACAAAAGTAGTATGAAAAAGTTTTATCTGCTATCCCTTCTGGCTCTTGCCGCATGCTTCTGCTTTGGCCAGGACCGCAACAACGAAGACGAGGTGGTGAAGATCGACTGGTATAACCAGCACGCCACCAAAGAGGGCGAACTCATTGTGAAGTTCGCCGACCACACCACGCTCCAACTGAAAAACGACGAGCGAGGTACCCTCCAAACCACCGGTATTAATAAGGTGGATGCGCTATTACAACAATATCCCGTAACCAAAGCGGAACGTCTTTGCCCCAACGATGATCCTAAAAGGGAACTGAAGACCTCCAAATCATATAACGGACCTGATGTGGTGGAACGCGACCTCAGCCGTCTGTGCCGTTTTGTGATGGAAGATCCGAGACAAACCTACGAGATGATTGAAGCACTGAAAGAGCTCAGAGAAGTGGAGTTTGCCGAACCCAACTATATGGCATTTGCCTTGGGTATGGAAGCCGAGAACGCTTCAATGGCTCCACCAGTGACTAATGGAGGAAAAAGCAACCGCGATGGGGGTTATTTCAATCCCTCGGCCTACACCTCCGAGCCCATGTACTCCCTGCAATGGGGTTTACAGGCGGTAAACCTTCCCCAACTCTGGGCTGCTGATAACAATACCAATACCGACCGTCCGGTGATCGCTATCCTCGACACGGGAGTTGACATCCAGCATCCCGACCTTGACGCCAACATCTGGACCAACCCAGTGGAAAACGAAAACGGTTACGACGATGATAACAACGGATTCGCCGACGACATCCACGGATGGGACTTCATAAACCAGACTGCCGACATGCACGACTATAACAGCCACGGCACCCATTGCGCAGGCATCGCCGCCGCCGTGGGCGACAACGGCATGGGTATGACGGGCGCCAATCCCATGGCTTATATCATGCCGGTAGCCGTGCTTCAAAGCAACGGAACCGGTGATATCGCCACCGTAATCCAAGGTATCAACTACGCTAAAAACAACGGTGCCAATATCATCAGCATGAGCTTCGGCACCTACGGCTATTCCATCGCCATGGAACAAGCCCTGGCACAAGCTTACCAAAACTGTGTGTTGGTAGCTGCCGCAGGTAACGATGGAAGAGGAATTGACCCAAGATGTGCATTAATGGGTGCTCCCATGTTTCCAGCAGCTTTCACTTTCGTGTTTGGTGTGGAAGCTACAACACAGAATGGAGGAGTTACTGGTTGGACTAATTATGATTGTGACGGCCCCACCTTCTCTCAATTCGATGAAGAACAACTTTACAATTACGAATTGCAGGCTCCGGGAGCAAGTATTTACAGCACTGTGCCTAATGGTAACTACAAATGCTTCAATGGCACTTCCATGGCCGCGCCTTTAGTAGCGGGAGGTATCTCCGTTTTGCTCCATGCCAAGCCATACGCCTCACAGGAAATGCTTTGGGGCGATTTGATCAACACTGCCGGTAACCATGTGGATTTCATGGCTTGCTATGAAGCTGGTGAGCCTCCCGTACAGTTGCAGTTTGTGACCTACGAGATGAACGACACTGTAGGTGGCGACGGCGACTACCGACCCGATGCAGGGGAGACCATCGATTTCTATCCCACCTTGCGAAACACTTGGGGAGCCACTAACAATATCACGATGTGGTTGGAACTCGATGAATATGAGAACCCCGATATAGTAACCTTCTTGGACAATGATCCGGTGCCATTTGGTCATGGCTTATCCGCATACGCCAAGAGTAAATCGGCCAATCCCATCCGTTTTACGGTGAATCCCGACTGTGTGGATGGCCGCAACATTAATATGGAGCTTCATGCGGTTGCTACCGCAGGCATGAATTACGCTCCCGTGGCAACAATAGGGCAGGGAACAACAACCAACAACTATCTGCCTTTCAACACCTATTACAGCTATTCAATGAGCCAGATGCTCTTTAAAGCGAGTGAACTGTCCGCGGCAGGATTGGTTGCTGGATCTATGAACAGCCTAAGCTTCCAAACGAACAGCGCACTGGGCTATACCCGTAACAATATCAGCATTTGGATGGCTAATGTCAGTCAAAACGAAGTCAATAATACCTCTGTCTCCACCCAAGGAATGGCCTGTGTTTACTCAGGTTCTTTGACGCAAGTGCAAGGTTGGAACGACTTCGCTTTCAACGGCGCTGATTTCTCCTGGGATGGTACCAGCAATGTTTTGATTACGGTGGTTATGAACCATGGCTCCTACAATAGCTCTATTCCTTGGCTGTGCAACAATCCTGGTTTCAAAGCTTGTGCCTACAACTATAGCAACAATACCCCATATAACCCATCTAACAATACCTATACTTTGAATACTACCTCCAATTATCGTCCGAACATCAAATTCAACGCTGCCGTACCTAACGGAGGTGAACCGACAGAATTGGTGGTACCTTTCACCATTCAAGTGGAAAATGGGGTGGAATTGGGAGGGATGATTTCCGATACCATGATCCTATATCCAAATACGCATTATATTGTGACAAGTAATTTGGGAATTACAGAAAACGGCTTTTTAATAATTAAGCCAGGAACAAAATTGATTTTTAAGGATGGTATTGGAATCTCCAGTATTGGACATATTTATGCTATAGGTACGCCTGATAGTCTAATTTCATTTACTACAAATATGTTATGGAGTGATGGCGGCAGGTTTACTTTAGCTGGAGATGACACCTTGGAATATTGTATAATCGATGGCTTTTATTATACAACTACTCAAAGTTCTTTTGGCAATAGACATCCAATTATTAATCATTCTATAATTAGAAATTGTTATATTAATTATTCAAATATACATAATATAATATACAATTATTGCTGCTTTTATTACAATTCATTTTATAATAATGGATTAGGTGCTACTGATAATTTCACCTCACTTAATAATAATTACAATTTTATTCATAACCGTTTTAGTAGTAATAGCAGTTTTCATTTAAGACGGAATATTGATAACAACTGTAATTGGTTTGAACAGCAAGGAGATTTTGAATTTCACACAAGTGAATCATTTCCAAATATTTTTTCAATTAAACATTTTTATTTGGGTAGTAGCAGGGAAGACATAATCAGGAAGAGAATTTACGATTTTGAATATCCAGGATGTAATTCATTTGGAATAATTAATTTAGATAGTATCAACGTAAGACCTATTGCCGAAGCCCACGGCATCGTCTGGAAAGTAGTAGTCAACGGCTACGATGCCCAAGACGAGTTTGAGCAATTACCTCCTTTAGGCTGTGGCAGACACAAATTCGAGGTCTATTTCAACCGTCCCATGGACACCTCGGTCACGCCAATGATTGCAATGGGTGTTCGCCCCCCATACACACAACATGCCATTGCTGAAGATGGTTCTTGGAACGCAGATGGCACCATCTATACAGCCTATCTAACCATTGATGGTACCACAGCTACCGATGGCCTCAATCGTATCTATGTGGCTAATGCCAGAGATAATGAGCATTTTGAGATTCCTGTGGAAGACTTCCGTTTCAATGTACAAGTCTCATCCGCTGGTTCTTTGAGCAATGAGTTCATGGCTACTCCGGGTTTAGGAAAAGTGGAGTTGGAATGGAACAACAACGAGGTTGATTTCGAGGATTTTTTGGGATACAATATGTATCGCTATGTTTATGATTCTGTACCTACTAATTGGCATTATGATGATGATTGGAATTGGGTATGTGATAGTGTTTGGATGCCCACAGACTCCATCCAATTGAATACTACGCTTATTCAGGACACACTGTTCACCGATTACAACGTTTTACCCGGCCAGCGTTACTATTATTATTACAAGGTATTGCGCACCAATCTCACCGAAAGCGAGGCCTCACTTACTGTCACCACGGTGCCGCTCACGTCCATCCCTGGCGATGCCAACGGCAGCATGGCGGTGGATGTGGCGGACGTGGTGAGCCTCGTCAGCTACCTTACCAACGGCAACCCGCAACCTTTCATCTTCGAAGCCGCAGACATTAACACCGACGGCACCATCGATATCCTTGACATCGTGGGGGTCATTAACATCATCACCAACCGCGGCGAAATCCCAACCAAAGACCCCGTGGCCACAGCCTATTACAGTATCGAAAATGGCATCCTCTATGTCGATACCCCAATAGAACTCGGTGGTGTCCAGTTCATCTTCAACAATCTCGAATCACTCGATGATCTCGAACCTCTATCTTCGCTCCAAGGCTTCGAAAACGTGAAAGCCAACGTTACCGACGGAGCCCTCTTTATGGCCTACAGCATGAGCGGCAAACGTCTGCCTGCTGGCAAACACGCCTTGCTCCGTATCGGCAATGCCAAGATTAACAGCGTGGCACTTTCCGATCCTCAAGGTCACAACGTGCTGGCCATCGAAAAAGGCACTGGCATCCAAGAGTATGAAACGCTCTTCCTCCAGCAGCCTTACCCGAACCCCTTCAACGGCAACCTCACCATCCCCTTCATCATCGGCGATGAGAAAGCCAACGATGTGGTCTTTACCGTCACCAACATAATGGGTCAAGTGGTCTCCGTCATCGAACTCGGCTCCCGCACAAGGGGAGAATATCAATATGAATGGACACCCGCAGCCAATCTGGCCACCGGTATCTACACCGTGTCCATGCAAGTCAGCGGTCGTAAGGTTCAACATGCTAAAGTGGTGTATGTGAAATGAAACGCGTTGTATTAACCCTTATCATGCTGCTCGGTGTACTTGCCGTCAGAGCCGGAAACACCCTCTCGGTCACTTCGGCAAGCGGCCACCCACAGGACGAGGTGACACTCCACGTGTCGCTCGCCAACACTACGGCAGCGGTGGCTTTCCAAACGGAAATCCCCTTGGGAAGCCAACTCAGCTACGTGCCAGGCTCTGTCGCCCTGAACCCGACTCGCGTCACCGATCATCAGGTGACGGCTGCCGTGGTCAACGGCAACCTGCGCATCTATGTCTTCTCCCTTAGCCTCACGCCCTTTGTGGGCAGTCAAGGCAATCTCCTGAGCTTCACCCTGAAACTCAGAAACGAGCCGGGCGACTATCCTCTATCTCTTTCAAACTCAATCCTCTCCAGTGCCTCGAGCACTTCTATTCCTTTTACCCCACAAAACGGCCAAGTCACCATCCTCTCGCCCAAGCTCCAAATCAACACAATGACCATCGACTACGGCCATGTGCCCATCCGCAGCGAATACACCCGATCTGCCAGTGTTACCAATGTTGGAAATGAGCCGCTCACCATCACAGGCATCACTTTCAGCAATCCCGTGTTCAGCTGTCCAAGCTTCACCCAAACCACCTTGCAACCCAACGGAAGCGCCAACTTTACTTTCGAGTTCGCTCCCATGGTGAAAGGGGGTGTCACCGCAACAGCAACGCTCACCTCTAACTCCATTGGGGGCAACGGTGTCATCAGCCTTCTGGCAGATCCCTTCGCCGTCAATGAGCTTCACATTGATTATGTGACTGGCTATTGCGACAGCATCGTGGAAGTGCCCATCACCATGAACAACATGGAAAGCATCATCGGCTTCCAAATCGACATGAATCTTCCACAACAGCTGGAATATGTTGACTTCACGCTTAGCAACCGCAAGACCAACCACGTCTCCACAGGAGTGTTCAATGAGGGTGTGCTTCGCTTAATGGCCTATTCTCCCTCGGGTGCTGCCTTCCTGGGGGACGATGGCTTGATCGGTACTTTGCGTCTGAAGTTACAAGGGTTGTATGGCAACTACTACCTAAATCCTTTTAAGGCGGTGCTGGCCGATGCCAACGGCGAGGATGTGCTTTCAGCCAAATACCAAGGTCGTGTCACCATCCGAAGCCCACGAATCAGCGGTAACGCTTCACTTGATATGGGATCCACTCCCGTCAATGAGACGGTAACTGAGGAGTATGTGGTTTACAACAACGGCAATGCCTCCATGCGCATCGACCAAGTGGTTTTCGACCAAATCGGTTTCTCGGTGTCGGAGTCGTTCCCAATCATTGTGCCGCAAAACTCCAGCACCACGTTGCATATCTCATACAACCGTGAGCTGGCCGGGAATTTCACCGCCATGATGAAAATCTACAGCAACGATCCGCAAAACGGTTTGAAAAATGTCACCTTACAAGGACATCGTTTCGAACCAAATACGCTGGAACTCTCTGTGGAAACAGAATCTGTGGAAAGCGATGTGGAAGTGTCCATCCAACTGCAAAACTATTCTGAATTGGTGGCACTGCAACTGAACTTCAGCTATCCACATTCTGATTATTCGGTGGGACAGGAGGACTTTATACTCACAGATCGTTTCTCCAATCACGTCCTTTACGTGATTCCTGTAAATGACTCCACTTACTGCTTGTTTGTGGTTTCCATGCAGAACCGGCTGATTGAAGGTCATGAAGGGGAGGCCATCAAAGTGACGATGCATCCAGTGAGTACCCCTTCGATGGATCAAGATTATGAGATTGCCGTTTCAGAAGTCATCCTCAGTGACCCTGCTGGAGTGAACCTCGCCTCGGAAAATGGGAAATCTTTGACCTTCAGACTCGCTTTGACGCAAGCGAATGAACTGTTTGCCGGTTGGAACTGGTACTCAAGCTATGTGGAATACGACGGCAATGCCCTAGTAAACTTTGAGAATAGTCTTTCCGCTGCATCAACATCTGCTTCTATCAAATCACAAAGGGACGGTTTTGCCACCCTTGAAAACAACACATGGGCTGGAACATTGTCAAGTCTCTTCAATGAGCAGATGTATTTGGTTTCAGTCAACCAAGATGCGGAATTAGCAATATCGGGCTTGCGAGTCAATCCCCAGAATCATCCAGTCACCTTGGAACCGGGGTGGAACTGGATTGGCTATATGTCGCCCATAACGATGAGCCTTGACGAATCCTTGGCCTCCATTACTCCTTCCGAAAACGATGTGATAAAAGGACAGACTGGGTTCTCAACGTATATCGAAGAGAACGGATGGATGGGCAGCCTCAATGCCATGAAACCAGGACAAGGTTATATCTACCTGAACAACAGTACTTCAGAAACAACTTTAGTTTATCCTAAAACTAACAGAAACTATATCGAAGAGACCGCTACAAGCAAACATTGGAGCCATGACCCTCATCGTTTCCCAACCAACCTCACCATGATGGTGACCCTCGACGAGAACGAGTTCCGCCTTGCCGACGGCCTCTATGAGATCGGTGCCTTCGTCAATGGCGAATGCCGTGGCAGCGCACGCATCCAGTATCTCGAAAGCCTCGGCAACTATGTGGCATTCCTCACGGTATGTGGCGAAGAAGGGGAGGAGATCTCGTTCCGCCTCTTCGACGTGGCAAGCAACAAAGTCCTCGATGTC
>JAEEII010000095.1 GCA_016281295.1 Bacteroidales bacterium | reverse complement strand
TTCCGTCTGTCGGTTTTCAGGACCGGTGCAATAAGCCAACTCTGCCAAGTCTCCAGTTTTGTGACTCGTGAGAGATTCGAACTCCCGACACCGACGTTCGTAGCGTCGTGCTCTGTCCAACTGAGCTAACGAGCCATGTTTGGCGGAAGCAGGAGGATTCGAACCTCCGGAACCTCTCGGTTCAACACGTTAGCAGTGTGCCGCTTTAGACCTCTCAGCCATACTTCCTTATTGTTTTCGTGTGCAAAGTTATGATGCAATGATGCAGCCTTTTTTCGTTTATAGAGGAAAAATGAAATTAAATCTATCATTTCCTCAAAAAGGCTGGAAATATCCATAGAAACAGAGCTTCATACAAGCGAAATGGGAGCAGCCCCTTTGTGGAACTGCTCCCATTCGCTTAGTGATTGATATATGATGCTATGAAATCTCAATGGCCTTGGCGGCTTTCTTCTCCTCTTTCTTCACCTTCGGCAGGGTGACGGTCAGGATGCCGTTCTCCACCTTGGCGGCGATGCCCTCCTTGTCCACATCCTCCGGCAGCATATAGTTCTGCTCGTAGTTCGAGTATGAGAACTCGCGGCGCAGATAGTGGTGCTTCTTGTCCTCATCCTTGTGTTTCATCTTGTTCTCGATGGCGATGCAGAGGTTGCCGTCGTCGTTGATGCTCACTCGGCAAGATTCTTTCTTGATGCCTGGAGCGGCCAGCTCCATCGTGTAGGCACTTTCATCTTCCTTCACATTTACGGCAGGGGCTGTAGTGTTGGCACGAGGCATTAGATCTGTGTTCAGGAAGTCTTCAAATAGTGTTGGGAACCATCCATTTTTAAACATTACTGGTAACATAATCTTTACCTCCAAATTATATTTTAGTTGAACTATGTTGTTTGAGATAACCTTGGATAATTCCTTGGTTCTCATCCTACTTGTTGCAACAAGTGTGCCATTGCCCTTGAAGTGACAAGATGTCACTCTTTTGTTGACAAATTGTCTAAGCTTGGTGGGCTTTCCGGCCAAATCCTCATCGTGCAGCCTTTCCTTGGGCTTCCTGCCCTTCGTGTATTACCAACATTTTCCATCGCGAAGGTAAGGCGGCCAGGAAAAGCGACAAGTACCGGCATCCTTCGTAAGCCTATTTCCAGGATATTCCACTGGCAGCCTTCCACAGTTTTCTGTCAAAAACTGGGTGTTCCAGATGAATATCCCGCAAATTCCTTGTCTTCCATTTCCCTTGAAGTCCGCCTATTGGGTGCGATGTAAAAAGTTTATACCCGACGGCATACAGCCAATAAAAAAACTGCCCATGAGGGGCAAAGCAAAAAGTAAAAAAGTTTACCCCTCTGGCTCCAGTCAATAAAATACCAAAACATCAACCCCAACCCCAAAAACCACCGCCTTATGATACGTTTCGCACTATATGACTACATACCACAGAGGTTCCTCAATAGAGCGACCTTTGAAGAGATAGACCTCCACCGCCGTATCTTGGATTTCAAGGACGCGAAGCCGTACGCCACCCGTTGGGCTGCAAAAGAGATAGGTTATGCCCTCTCTGACATGGACTTGTCAGACACCTACATCGTCTGCATCCCGGCCTGCTGCAAGCGCACCCACGACCGCCGCTACAAGGAGTTTACAAAGATGGTCTGCGAATGGTGTGGCGCAAAGAACGGATTCGACTTCATCCATGTTTTCGGACACCGCCAAAAGGCACACATCGACCACGTTTATGAACTCGCTGACAATGCCGATGAATTTATCCACGTTGACAGCCAACTCAAAGGGAAGAACATCATCGTCATTGACGACATCGTGACCACCGGCAAGACCGCCACCGCTTTCATCGACCGCATGATTTCAGCCGGAGCGAACGTGAAAATGGCTTTCTTCCTCGCCAAAACCAAATACTTCAAAAGATACAACAACTAAAACTTTCAAGATATGAAAACATCAACCATCAAAATGAGCGTGAAACAATGGGCAGAAGAAGACCGCCCAAGTACGAAACTGCTGAACCTCGGAGCAAACACCCTCACCAATGCGGAACTAATTTCCATTCTCGTGGGGAGTGGAACGACACAGCACAACGCAGTGGAGATAGCACAGGCCATCCTCGCAAGGTACGACCACGACCTCTCCAAGTTGGGCAAGGCCGACCTCCGCGAACTCAAAGAGATTGATGGCGTGGGCACCTACACCATCTGCAAGATTATGGCCGCCATCGAACTGGGCAAGCGCCGCCAACTCGCCACCATGGGACTTCGCCCCGACATCTCTTCCGCTGATTGCATATTCAAGTACATGCGCCCCATCATGCAAGACCTGACCATCGAGGAAGCTCACGTGATGCTGCTCAGCCAAAACTACAAACTCATCAAGGAGATGAGAGTGAGCCAAGGCGGTCTTACTGAAGTGAGCGTGGACGTGAGGATGATTATCAAGGAAGCCGTCTTGAACAATGCCACCGTGCTGGCTTTCGTCCACAACCACCCGAGCGGAAATATCCATCCGAGCAAGTTTGACGACACACTGACACAAACCCTCAAAAAGGCTTGCGACCTTATGAGAATTCACTTCCTCGACCATGTGATAGTATGCGACGGAGATTACTACAGCTATGTAGAAAGAGGAAGACTGTAAGACATCATTGGTGGGGCAACTTGCCTCACCAATATTTCGGAATCGGCTATTGTTAGGCAACAATAGCTGATTCTCCATGAGATAAAAGTTTTCAACAAGGTCATACAGGTTGCCGTCTGTGGTCATTCCGCCGAGTGGATTGAAGATTTACGTATTTTTGGACTTTTTTGCAAAAAAGATTTCGGTATTTTTGGACTTTTCCCCTTGATAAAAATGCGTAAGACAAGAAAAATAACGCCATTCCTATAGACAAAAAAAATCTACAATATTAAGTTGTTCCTTCAACCTCGTATTCCGTTTCTCCACGACCATGTTGTGGATGGAATAGGCTATTTCCTCGACAATGTGATTGTAAGCGACCGAGATTTTTATTCGTATTATGATCGGGGAAGGCTATAGTCAACAAGACGGTGGGCATCTTTGCTCCACCGTCCTAAATCGGTGCGGCTTTTTCCTTTCGCCAAAAGCCGCACTCTTTGATAAAATGAAAGCAGAAGATTTTCAACCACACCTTTCGCTATGAGCAAAAGTGGCAAAATTGTCATCATTCCTAAAAATATTAGAAACCTTTTGTTTTACCACAAATTTATCGTGATTTTGTGGCAAATTTTAGTTATGGCCAACCTGGGTACTTATAGAAGATAAGAAAAAATAAATGTGAATCGAAAAGAGGCCCTTTGTTTTTCCCTGACTTATTTGCCTCCATAGGTTCCTCTGATGCTGACTCTTATAGAAAATATGCAAGATATGCGGGAAGATATTTCATCGCACCTTCTTTGAAGTAGTCTTTAGTGTAAACAAGGTAGCGGTCGTTGGCGATGCGTGAAGAGAACTTCTTACAGAACTCGTCCATTGACACATGGGTTTTGTAAGTGGAGGATTTCACTTCCACGGGGACAATCTTGGTTCCTCTTGACAGGAGGAAGTCAATTTCATAATTGTGTTTCCCGCTTTCCGTTGGCCAGGTGTGGTAGAACAATTTGTTGCCGGAACAGACAAGCATCTGCGCCACAATATTTTCGAAAAGATAGCCAAGGTTGGACGACAGTTTGTCGTTCAAGAGCTTGTTGTAAAGGATGTTTTCGGTGAAGTCTTTGTCCTTGAATGCAAGGGTAACAAACAGGCCAGTGTCGCCAATAAACATCTTATACTGGCTCAAGTCTTCGAAGGCAGACATGCCGACATTGGGATCATCGCAATGGTGCGAGATATTGACCGTCATAGACTTCTCCATTTCAGATATCAACTCCATGAAATCTTCAGCCTTTGCTCCGGCAATGACACTGGAGATTTGGTAGCGGGAGGCATTGCTGTTTAACTGGGCTGGGATAGCGGCGAAAATGCGGGCTGCCTTTCCAGAAGGGTCGATTTTATTGAAATCCTCATCGTAGATATTCAGGATAAGGCGCTTGGCTTGGTCAACAGCTTCGAAATTGTTAGTATCCAGATAGGCATTAACGGCCTGAGGCATTCCTCCAACCAGCATGTACAGGCGGAAATCGCGCATCAGTTTGCGGTGGGCTTCCTTTAACGGCTGAGGGTGTTCCCACACGCTGCGAAGCAAAGGGATGGTTGCGGTATCGCCCAATGCCCAACGAAACTCCTCGTAATCCATCGGATACATATTAATACGCTCTTCCTCGCTTGGAATCAGAATGTGATTCGTGTTCTTGCGGATAGAAATCAGGGAGCCGGTTTCGATATAGTCGTAACGATGGTCATCGACAAACGATTTGATGGCTTGGCGAGCTTTGGGTTGGAACTGCACTTCGTCGAAAATGATGAGCGATTTGCGCTCCTTCAACTGGACGTGATAAATGAGTTGGAGCCTGAGGAAGATGTAGTTGAGGTCGGATACATCGTTGAACAGGTCCAGGACTTCTTGCGAGCATTTGGTGAAGTCGATGAGGATGTAGGAGTCGTACTCACGTTTGGCAAACTCCTCAACGATGGTGGATTTGCCGATACGACGCGCACCTTGCACCAAAAGGGCTGACTTCCCATTGCTTGTCTCTTTCCATTTCAACAGGCGGTCGTAGATTTTACGTTTGAATATTCTATCAGTATCCATATGTCAATTTT